>NZ_JBXEOV010000023.1:0-38200 GCF_056856695.1 Psychrobacillus sp. Z16_25
CCAATCATTAGTTGAACCAATCGGGCTTTTAGGGACAGTTGATCTCCCACTTAGCTGTCTCATTTCTTTTGCCATCTAGAAGTGGGAGTCTTACTGTCCCTTAATGCGGGATAAATAAAAACTCCCATTGAAATAAAATTTTCAATGGGAGTGTAGACTACAATGCTAATTTTCTTTCTTGATTTTCATGCATCTTTTTCATCACAAGCCGAGCAATTGGTTGTGCAACCAGCAATTCAATCCAAAATGCTATACCAAAGTTTCTTGGCCAGATGTGTAAGAAGTTTTGGAACGGTTCCATTGAAATTTCTTTCGTTCCGACCCATGTCCCTATGATAGACAAACAAATAGAAAGAACTGTTACATTTAATAAAGTGTTTAATAATATCCTTGCATTAAATCCGTCCGTTTGTCCCACAAACTTCGGCATAATTTTTCCAACAAGCGGACCTGCTACTAATCTTACTAGTAAGATTACAATCACCCACATAATCGGGATTATTTTTAATGTATCTAAGTAGACATCCATACTGAATCCACGTTCCAAACCCATTATAATTGGAGCAATCGTGTTTACAGAAATGATTGAAATAATCAACATAAATAGGATTCCTTCTTTTGCATTGTGAGGCAGTCTATTTTCTTTGTGCATATTTTCATCTCCTAAAAATTTATTCAGATGGCATATGTTAAAGCACTAAAAAAAGCACGACCTTCAGATGGCCATGCTGCTTTCCTGCACACTGACTGAAACATTATAACACTTTTTTTAAAATTTGAGGCACCCCTATTTTTTAGAAAGTAGGGGTAAATTCTTCTAAAATTCTCGGAATATATGGTTCTATGTAATTGCGATATGACTCGATCAAATCTTCTGGCATGTCAGTAAGAGGGTAATACTCCATTGCACTTGATTCTGATAAATCAACTCTTATATCTCCGCTTTGTTTTCTTGAATAGTAAACGGCTGTTACGGAATATAACTCATCACCGTTATTCATCTTTAAATAGTAATCAGCCCCAGAAAATATCCCTAGAAGCTTTAGCTCATCAATTTCCAAGCCGGTCTCTTCCAATACCTCTCTTTTAGCAGTTTGCTCTAGGCTCTCTCCCATCTCCATTAATCCTCCAGGCAAGCCGTACCCACCATCGATTCTCTTTTGCAATAAAACTTCATTGTGCTCGTTCAATAGTATGACTACTGCACCAGGTAAAATAATCGGTTGATGCCCTATATATTGACGTAAGTATTTATAATACTCCATAAAGTTATCCCCTTTGTATAGAATCAGTATGGTAAAGCGCAGTTATTAGCTTTTGGTTATAGCAAGCAAATAGAAAGAGCCATCCACTTCGTCATCAGACGATTGGATAGCTCTCATTTTAACATATTCATTTTACAATAATAAGAATATTCTTTTTTATTGCTCAGGCAACGTATTTTCCTGTACTACCTGTATACCTTTTAAATGATCATTTAACTCCTTCGAGATAGCTGCTACTTCTTCTTCATCCAAGACGTAGTACCAATATCCATCTATACGACTACCTACCCCTTTTTCAAATGCCAATTGCTCAATGTTTCTGTCTAGTTTACTATAGAGCTTTTGCATATTCATTATCTGGGATTTCGTGAAGTTCATTTGAACATTGTCTCCTAGAACTTCAAAAATATCATCGATCTTTAAAAGGATAGAAGGATTTTTTGCTTTGTTTAAGAGTGCCTCGATTAGTTGCTTTTGGCGTATTTGTCTGCCGAAGTCTCCTCTTGGATCTTCATAGCGTATACGAGAGAAAACTAATGCTTCCTCTCCAGTTAAGTTTACTGTTCCCTTTGGAAAAGAGTAATGTTGATGCTGTAAATCCATATCGTTTTCAATTTCTACGCCACCTAGCTCATCAATAATCGATAGAAAGCCTTCCATATTTACAGATACATAAAAGTCGATTGGAATATTTAATGCCTTTTCCACCGTATCAATCGTCATCGGAATTCCTCCGCGAGCGTAAGCATGGTTTATTTTCTCCACTGTTCCGTTGCCCACTATCTCTACACGTGAATCACGGGGAATACTTAGCATCTTCATGGTCCCTAAATCAGGGTTAACTGTTACGACAATCATCGTATCTGTTCTTCCTGCGTCATTCTCCCGTTCATCTACGCCCATTAATAATACAGAGAATGGCTCTGTATGAGGAAGCTTCTCAGATTCAGCAATCAGCTCATTGTCATCTGTATCGCTCATTTTATCTAATGCTTGTTGGAATTTCATATAGTTATAGCCTACAAATCCACCTACTGCAAGAAAAAGTGCTAGAAACACAGTCAGGAAGACTTTAAATTTCTTATTTATTTTTTTCTTTTTTCTATTTATTCGAGATAATTGGTTTGACATCTGAATGTTCCTTTCTCTATATCTAACACAGCCTTATCCATTATACATAAACAAATTTACATTTAAACACTAAGATTATTACAGATATATTTCGAATTCCACCATTATATATGAAAATGAATAAATATAAAACAACTTATTTCTGGTTGAGAGCCTCTCATTTTCCAAACCGTCAACTAAAGTCGAGGTAAATCAACCAAATAATTCTCGGACAAGAACCCTACATCAGTAACAGACACGACCTAGACCATTATACTCTCAACAGACCCCATTATATTCGCCATAAACAAACTAGTGGGGAAGGAACAAATCGAATGAGTAGCATTTACGATTCCACAATACGTGTAGAACTATAAGAATGTCTAATCCAACAGCTTAGAAAGCCATATATTATAGGGAATTAAGTGTGTAAGGAGGTGATTTTATGCAATTTTTTTCACCGTTTCCAAGGAATCCACAAAATTTTTACGACCAGCCTAACCAGCGGCCTTTTCATCCGTTTCCTAACAGAGAAAGCCAGCCATACATTCCGCCCCATATGAGAAGACAAGAGCAATTCTATTCTCCTTATGTAAGAGGAGAAGAACAAACACATTTCCCCAATAACATAGGGAGGCAAGAACAATCCTTTTTCCCTCCCAATGCAAGAGGACAAGGACAATTTTTCTCTAATCCGAATGCCAGATCCGGTATGTTAGGAAACCTCCCGAATCATATAGGGACCCTCATGAACCATGCAGGCACCTTGAATAATGGACTTAATATGATGAGACAAGTCGGATCATTTATGGGGTTCTTTAGATAATAAAAAAGCCGGTGTTCCTTTTAACTAGGACATCGGCTATCACCTTATAAGCGAACTTATTTCAGAAAATAATTTCCTCTATCCATATCATCAAGCGGTATCATATTATGCTCCATCCACTTTTCCTTTTCGCGCTCTACCGCTCTATTTTGCCATTCAAACCACATATGGACACATTCACTGCAATGGCTCTCTACTCCACTATTATTATGCATATCTCTTCGCACAAACAATGTCACTTTTCTGCAGCTATAGCAATAAAGATGCTTTTCATCATCTCGGATAATCATGCAGGCATCCCTCCAATATACAACAGTCATTGTCTATTGTTCAGGAAATTATTCACCTGCCAATGGAGAAGATTATCAATTACATAAGCAGCTCCCTTAACATCCATAAAACCTCTTATTTTCTCCAAAATGTGGAGCAATTCGCTTTATCCAATATGTTAAACTCAATTATCTTTTCTAATAATAAATAATCGACTGGTTGCTCCCATTTAATTCGAATGAGCTCCTTGGTCTGCTCATAGCCCGCCTGCCCTATATCATCGGACAAATGAGTGATAGCCACTCTTTCAGGAGCAACTGCTAAATGCTTCTTTGCCACACTAAAACCAATTATAAATGTTCCGTGTTCCGTAAACATAGGCTGGTTCCATGCAATTTTAGGTACTAAATCCGGAAACTTTTTTACTATCCAGGATAATACCTCTTCCGTCCGTTCACGTTGCTGTGGATTATCCATTTGGGCTAAATAAGCTGCAAATACTTCCATACCACTATCTCCTTATCTATAGTGAGATATCTAATAATCACTTTCTCCTTTTAACCTTCGTACTTCTCTTTCTAAATAATCAATTCTTCTGCGAATCCTATAGAAAATAGGTAAATATGCTATCACAACAATCAGTAACTATCCCATTTTCCAAACTCTCCATCATTCTATTCTTTTATTAAATGAAGCTTTAAAGCTTTGTCATAAGCCATTGATAGAAGATCCATTCTAAATTTATTGTAGGGCTCCAGCTTGGAGATCATTTTTTTCGCAGTTTCGAAATTAAAAATAACATAGCCTGATTTTTCATAGTCAAACGAATAAGGAAGAAACTCTTGAACTTTTACAAAGAACCATATTGTATAGGTATCAGTGGATTCCCAATACCAGGAGGCAAACGGAATCTCCTCACTATTTATGATTATTCCTACTTCCTCCATGGATTCACGTCTTAACGCTTCCTCTATACTTTCTTCCCCATCTATTCTCCCACCTATGGTCGTAAGTAGTTGTTCTTCTCTGTCCCAAGCCATCACTATGTCGCCATTTTCCATAAGAGGTATACAGTGTACTCCTGCAATTTTTTTTGTCAGAAGGCAATGTGTTAATTGCTTTTAACAACTTATCACCCCTTCTCCCAACCTCATAATACCATATATATCCATAATTTGTTAGAATGTTAAGCAATCTTATGCTATGCTATTCAACTAAGAAAACATAATACTAATGTTGTGTCACAGTATAAGAAGCGGAGGAAAAATCTTGAATGATAAACGTTTACTAATATCTATTACCATCTCCGTAGTAATACTGATTGTATTAGCAGTTATGAATAACAGAATTTATAACAATGTTGCTGATGGAACCCTACCCATTAGCATCATTTCTGCTTCGATAATAGGACTTTGTTACGCAGAAAAAAAGAGAAAATATATCAGAGTGCTTCTGTTAATTTGCTTGTCCATTTATATGGTTCTGCCTGAATATACAATCGCTCAGGCAGAGGAATCGTTAAACTAAGAGTTGCCAGAAGACATGATCCTTTTAAGATTACCAAACTCCCCTATGGGTCCGAATGGTTTCGACCCTTTTTCAGCTAAATGGTTTTATACGTTCCAAGTAACCGAATCTTCCGGTGCAAAGTATTTCATTCTTTTCAACCTCAATTCAGGCAAGTATTTTCAAACCAAGAGCCTATAGAATAAAGCGCTGTCCTTTATACAGAACAGCGCGATATCCTATACATTTTTAACTAAAATCTATATCTATCTGCTTTCTACTATCTACCACAAGTTTTGGCATTCTTACTTCTAGCACACCTTTTTTATAGGTTGCTTTTACCCCCTCATTTGATACCGGGCTAGGAAGAGAGACTACTCTTTGGAACCGGCCAACATACCTTTCCTTTTTATACGTATTTCCCTCTTCTAAATCACTCATGTTATTGACAGAACCACTGATACTTAACCGATTGTAATCAATATCAATAACTAGATCGTCCTTCTTTTCAAGTCCCGGAATATCGCAAGTCGCCACGACTTCATTTGCTGTTTCATACACATCTAAGCGGAAGCCCCCAAAGCCCTGGATATTTCCAAAACCAAAAGGAAATTCCGAGAATACCCTTTCCACTTCCCTGCGCATCATATCGGAAATCTGTCTGAAAGAATCATATGGCTGTAAATCCATTATCATTTCCCCCTTGTCTTCTATATAAAAATGTTATTCGGACCATGGAGAAAATGTGATTTGGCTTGGGGTGTAGGTTAATGTTGAAAACAGAAGAATAAAAAAACCATCTTATAATTCCCACTTCTTTCTTTTTCACTTACATAAAAAATCGCTTGCTCATTAAAGTATAAGCAAACGATTTTCTATTACTATTTTTCTAGTACAAACACATCCTATTTAACGTAAATTATTCTTTTGTTATATTGAATGTATTTTGCAAAAAAAGTACCTAAATACCGAGTTGCTTTCAGCGCAAGCGGGATCAACCAAACACCTATGAGTAAAACAACACAGCTAAGAAGGGTTTGCATCATATCAAATTCTTGAATGCCTAGCTGGTTCACTATCACTAATAGAAGCGGAGATAAAATAAAAGAAATTGCAATAACCCAAAGTGAAAAAAGAAGTGAAACCAGTGTTATTGCAAACGCTAAAAAGAGAACTATATTAAAAAATAGCACGCCAAATAAAGCAAAATAATTAATTCTTTCCATACGAGCCCTCCTATCCTAAAATGCTAGACGCATTATTTATATCCTACTCTCCATTATATATATATATCTATAGAGGGTATCAGCCTCTAGACCGATTTCTGTAAGATATAGCCAAAAAAATTATCCAATATACAAACTTCAGACCATTTCTCACTATCTCCTCTGCTCTTTATGGTTTAATAAGATTATTAGAGAAACTTTTCATTTATTATAGAGAAGATATGATTTCTACTATACGTAACTAACTCAAAAAGGAGTCTAGAGATACCGTATGTTTATCCTCATTCTACTAATCGCTTTGCTACTCTACGGCGGTCTTGTCTATTATATCGGGTTCCGGGGTTACCGCTGGCTCCGTCCGAAAACATCCAGTCGGCGATTCAAGATCCTTTATATTTTCGTCGTTGTGCTGGCAGCTACTTCTTTTATCGTCGGTCGTATGTCTGGCCTCGTTTTTATAAATATTATCGGTGCTTATTGGATGGCGTGCTTTTATTTATTGCTTCTATTCGTTCCTCTAGCACATTTGACAGTTGTTCTTTTACGTTTTACTCGTTTATCAAAGCATCGAACAGAGAAATGGGCAGGCACCGTTACTGTTGGGCTGCTTGTTTTATTTCTAGCATTCGGCACATATAACGCTTATAGCCCTGTTGTTCGTAGCTATGATATAAAGATAGAAAAAGGTACTTCCGCTCTTGATAGTCTTCATATTGTGATGGCAGCAGATACACATTTCGGCCTGCTATCAGGTAAAAATCACGCTGAACGTTTGGTTAAGGAAGTTAATGCTCTTCATCCTGATGTAATTCTGTTGCCAGGCGACCTCTTCGATGACGATATCCAACCTTTCCTTGACCAGAAAATGGACAAGACTTTATCCAAGCTTCATGCACCATATGGGGTATATGCATCGCTTGGAAATCATGACAGGCATGATGGGACGATGGAAGAACTAATCAACACATTAGAGAACAGTGGAATTCAGATACTATACGATGAGAAGTTAGACGTTGAAGGGCTTTTCACACTTCTCGGACGCAAGGACCGAATTGACCAAGACAGACTACCCCTAGACTCACTAATGAATGATGTGAATCTTACGAAGCCTATCATTTTATTGGATCACCAGCCATATGAACTAGAGATAGCACAACAGGCTGGTATTGATTTAATGGTCTCCGGTCATACCCATGGAGGACAAGTTTTCCCGGGAAATTTAATTACAGGGGCAATTTATGAAAATGACTGGGGATATTTACAGAAAGAACAGATGCACTCCGTTGTGACATCTGGCTTTGGTTTTTGGGGACCGCCTATTAGAATTGGTACACGCTCTGAGATCGTATCCATTCAGATTGAGTTTGAATAAGGGAGGAATTCCTTCTTTTCAATAGAAGACATAGAGACCTGGACCGGGCAAAGACTTGCGTATTTAGACATTTTCACCTAATCCCAAGAAGCAAGTTCCCGTTGCGGTTACTGGGCTAATTAATATAGAATTTTAATTGAAGTATTGCATTCTATGCCAAAACTTTTAGGAACAATTTAATAGAAGGATGATAGTAATGAGCGGTCTCCAATTAACCTTATATATTATAATTGCGTCATTGCTAATTTTTATTATTAGCGGGCAATTGATTGGCTCGAAAGTGAACTTAGCCAAACGCATACTATCTGTTGTGATCAGCGTTTCGTTTACAACATTTGTGTTTTGGTTTACCTATCTTCGCGATAACCAAATAAATACGGAGGGGCTTACTGATAGCGTGCTAAACGTCGCAACACTTTTGTGGTTCGGCAGCATGCTTCTGATTTCGATGCTTCTTTATTTATTTTTTGAGCTGATTGATCCGATCAAGTTAAATGAAAAGGGGTATCCCGTTAAAGGAAAACCGAATATTTTTAAGCGTATTATTGTTTCAAGGAGAAGACAGAAGCGGTTGCGCTTTGTGTTGAAAGTCGCGGTGACGAATGGTATTACACGTACCATGAAGTTTGTACGAAATCGGGAAGATGAAAGGGAATTGGCTTTAACGCTCCGGTTGACGTTAGAGCAATGTGGAGGGGTATTTGTAAAGTTTGGTCAAGTATTATCCACAAGAAAAGAGCTACTTTCTCCCGTCTTTATTGAGGAGTTAGAGAAGCTGCAACAACGGGTCCCTCCTTTATTGAAAGAACAGGTAGATGCTCTTTTGCAACATCATTTACCCGCACCAGTAGAAGAGATTTTTAGCTACTTTAGCGAAGTACCTTTAGCCGCTGCGTCCATTGGTCAAGTACATATGGCTGTTTTACGCCAAACAAATGAACCGGTTGTAGTCAAAATATTACGTCCTGAAGTAAAAGAAGTGATGCAAGATGATTTAGGCATCTTATTAGAGTTTGCAACTTGGATATCCAATAAATCCGCATGGGTAGAGAGCTTTGGATTTAAGGATCTCGCCAATGCTTTTGCAGCATCATTACGAGAAGAAGTTGATTTTGAAATTGAGGCTCGCAATATGATGCAAGTGGCCAATATCATGCGAAAAACAGGCTTACAGGTAAATATTCCACGTGCGCACCTGGAGTACAGCAATGCTAATATACTTGTAATGGATTATGTAGATGGAAAGTCCGTGGCAGATGCCAGTGAGGTCTTTGATACATTCCAAATCAACCGTCATGAATTTGCCCAAAATGTACTATCTGCTTTTTTAGAGCAGATCCTAATTTCAGGTATATTCCACGCTGACCCACACCCTGGGAATATTTATGTAGAAAATCATACAGGTATGTTAACCTTTTTGGATTTTGGTGCCGTTGGGCGTTTAACGGCAAGTCAACAGGAAGGACTAAAGCTACTATTAGCTGGGATACATCATATTGATGTAGATACTTTAGTAGATGGGATTGCGTTGCTTGTAGAGAACGCTGACAAAATCGAACAAGATAAATTGGAGCAAGCGGTTAGCCAAGTATTATCGAAGATTTCTTATGTCCAACCTGTGCCTACAGATGAGCTAATTTATTCCATCTTTTTGATTGTACGCGAATTCAGCTTACGTTTTTATCCGGCGGTAAGTGTGGCATTGCGTGCAGTTGTAACGCTTGATGGTACACTGAGAAATATTGACCCGGACTTTGATATTTTCCATGAGGCAAAGCTATTTACAAACGAATATGTAAGAAATAGTTTCAAACAACCATTCAAAGAACCAAGAGCTACAAAGGAACGCTTAGAAGAAGAAATCGCGATCATTTTACCAAATATCCGCAAGATCCCTCGTCGTATCGATCAGCTGATGAAGAAGGTAGAGAGTGGAAAAATTACGATGCACCACGATATTTTCTCCGATAAGACAAATGCTAGCTTTGTTATGCAGCTGTTTTCCCAATTTGTATTACTGCTTGTAGGGATAACATTTGGTATTATATCAGTTGCACTACTTGCGATTTCACAATTTATGCATTCCGCCTATGCAG
This sequence comes from Psychrobacillus sp. Z16_25, assembly GCF_056856695.1. Classification (NCBI taxonomy): domain Bacteria; kingdom Bacillati; phylum Bacillota; class Bacilli; order Caryophanales; family Bacillaceae; genus Psychrobacillus; species Psychrobacillus sp. Z16_25. The sequence continues at coordinate 9,672 of NZ_JBXEOV010000023.1, forward strand.
TTTATTTAAATACAGCGGCGTATTTAGGTCTATTCCTTTGTGCCATTTTACTTGTCCGCCTAGCAATCCAAGCGATTCGTAATATGAAAAAAACATATTGAAATTAGGTAGTACAAACGTTGGTTTGTACTACTCTTTTTTGATGGAAGTGATAGGTATCGCCCCTAAAAATACAACCCATACAGCGGTTTACTTTACACCCTTATTTGAATCAGAACCAGCACCTATACACTTCCGAAATGTACGCACTAAAACCTATGTTGACGGCGTTTATTATAAATAAATACGGGCGTGGTTGCGCTATTATGATGAGCTATATCATCGACAAGATTTTATATAAAGCATTCATTTTCAGGAGGAATGTTTCGTGACAATTTTTACTGTCTTCACAATCACGCTTTATATTATAAATTTTTTATTAGCTTCCGCAGTGATTTTTATAAGCCGTAAAAGCGCCTCTGCCACTTGGGCATGGCTATTCGTATTATTTTTCATCCCAATTGTCGGCTTTCTATTATTTATGATATTGGGACGAGAATTACAGTTGAAAAGCTTTATCGGCTGGCGCTTACTGAAACAGGTTGAAACGCTTGAGCCTTATAAAGAACAACGGAATGCACTTCAAGAAAAGACCTTTGAATTTCCAAATGAAGTATCCCAGAATTATGCCGATCTTGTTCGTATGAACGTGGAAAGGAACTACGCCTTATTAACAAATCACAATGAAGCTCAGTTATTTTCCGTTGGTCAAGATAAGTTCAAGGCATTGCTACAAGATATTGAAAAGGCGAAACACCATATACATGTTCAATACTATATTTTCAAAATGGATTTGATAGGAGAAAACATTTATAAGGCCCTAATCAAGAAGGCCAAGGAAGGTGTAATGGTACGCATATTGTTTGACGATTTAGGCTCAAGGAAATTGAAGGTGTGCGATTTCCAGGAATTAATTGATGCTGGCGGCGAAGTTTGTGCGTTTTTCCCAGCATTTTTATCAATGATTAATCCACGCTTAAATTGCCGGAATCACCGAAAAATTGTAGTTATTGATGGTGAAATTGGATACACTGGCGGTTTTAATATTGGCAAAGAGTATGCAGGACTTGATGAGGGGTTTGGTTTTTGGCGAGATTTACATGTGAGAATTAAGGGAGAGGCTGTGCATCATTTGCAGCTACATTTTTTATTCGATTGGTATCAAGCGATGAATATAAACTACGTGGAAATGAATTCGGCTTACTTCCCTGAATCTAAAGTGGAGAAAGTGCTTCCGATTCAAATAATATCAAGTGGACCAGATACCGAGTTTGAATCAATAAAAGACAGCTATATTCGACTCATCATGTCGGCGAAGAAATATATTTATATTCAAACTCCCTATTTTATTCCGGATGAGGCGTTCTTAAAGGCACTCCAGATAGCAGCTTCATCTGGGGTCGACGTACGAGTGATGACACCAGCAAAGACAGACCATCCTTTTATCTACGGTGGCAATTCTGCATTTGGTGGCGACCTCTTAAAATATGGCGGTCGTATTTTCATGTATGAAAAAGGCTTTTTACATACGAAAATGATGGTCATTGATGATGAAATCTGCACGATTGGTACCACGAATTTAGATGTACGTAGCTTTACTCTAAATTTTGAGCTCAATGGAATCTTCTTTGATAGAGAAACGGCCATTAGTTGCCGTGAACTATATTTAGAGGATGAAAGGGATAGTTTTGAAATGACAAAAGAGCGTTATGCAAATCGACGAAATTGGACAAGAGTACGAGAAGGATTTTCCCGGTTGATTGCTCCTATTTTGTAGCATACTCTACGATTCACTATCTATCATCATGTAAAAAAGCAGTTGAAAGTTCGAATAAACGAGGCTTTCAACTGCTGCATGAAAACTCTTCAGAATAGTTTTTTACTTGGAAGAGGCAGGGAAAAGTATTTGCTGCAAACGATAAAGAAGAATTCATTGATTTAAATGGCCTTCAACAAAATAATCCAAGTAATTGTTACATATCCTAAGACTCTTCAAGCAACAACCACCCCTTGGACATTCCCTCTATAGTAGTATTGTCTTTTTAAATGTAAGTTACGACTCAATCGTCTCTATCTTTCTAATAAAATAATAATGCTTATACAGACCAAGTGAGATGATGATAAGATCTACCACCAAGATATCTACCATAATGACAGAAAGAATGATAAAGAAATCCGCAATTAAGTTAATACGAATTTTTTCTTTTCTAGGCATTCCCCTTTTTTCAAGCAATGGAACAATGTATTTTTTATATGTGCTAGTATTTTTAAACCATGTCTCAGCCCTCTTTGAACTTTTGGCAAAGCAAAAGACAGCAAACAGAAAAAATGGTCCTCCCGGTAGTACTGGTAGCACCGTTCCTAAAATACCTACAGCAAAAGAAACAAGACCAACTAGCATAAATAAGATATTTATAAATCTACTTATAGAAATCATTTTTTACTATATCTTAATCCTCCTGTAAATCACTTCAAACTTATTAATGGTTTAAACTATTTTATAGTTAAAGAAACATACTGCTAACGTAATTATTAAAACAAAAAAACAGCTCCCTTACAATGAAAATAAGCGAACAACGAAGAACAGATTCATACAGCTATTTACATTGCTTTTAAGCCTAGAATAGTTTTTTTGTGAAAATAAAATAGCAAAACACCCATTATACCAAATTAAATTTACTACTTCTCAATCCTCGCTCTCCTTTTATCTCCCCAAAATGATTCCTAGTTATAGTAGTATTAATACCTATTATAACGGTGCATACTGGAAATCATCATTTTAAAAGTTCTATAAAACACTAACCTTATTCAGCAACTGCATTTGCCACACTCAACTGCTTAGCGCTAAGAATTTCCATTCATTTCTATTGAATACTTAGCAGAAATACGCTATATTGAGATTGTTTATATGTCTGATGTCTGACAACTAAATCTTTTCGGATTAAGGTTTAATTTTAGAACATACTGAGAGAAAATTAATAGTCTTGAATCCGAACGCAGAAAAAATATTACATATACGTTTGGAGGAAATTATGAGATACTTAATAGCTTTGTGTGGATTGCTAGTTGTTTTTGGTTTAGCTCTCTTAGTCAGCAAAAACAAAAAAGAAATAAAATACAAAAATATCATTATTATGTTGGTTATCCAATTTGCATTGGCAGCTTTACTGCTAAATACATCGATTGGTTATGTTCTGATCACAGGAGTAACAAATGTGTTCGATCATATATTGGCTTACGCAAATACGGGTATATCATTTGTTTTTGGAGGTTTAGCGAACGAAGGAGAAGCTCCCTTCTTTCTAACTGTATTATTGCCGATTGTCTTTGTATCTGTATTAATCGGAATCTTACAGCACTTCAAAATCCTCCCTTTCATCATGAAATGGATAGGATTACTTTTAAGTAAAGTAAATGGTATGGGGAAATTGGAATCATATAATGCTGTTGCTTCTGCAATGGTAGGTCAATCGGAAGTATTCATTACTGTAAAAAACCAATTAGATAATATCTCTCCGCAACGTATGTATACATTATGTACGTCCGCAATGTCGACTGTCTCTATGGCGGTTGTTGCATCATATATGACTATGATTGAACCGAAGTATGTAGTAACGGCAATTGTGTTGAACTTGTTTGGTGGATTTATCATTGCTTCCATCGTTAATCCATATAGAGTAGAAGAAAGTGAAGATATCTTAACGATTAAAGAAGAGCATAAGAAATCTTTCTTCCAAATGCTTGGAGAATATATCATGGATGGATTTAAAGTAGCCATCACTGTTGGAGCTATGCTTATTGGTTTTGTAGCATTAATGGATTTAATCAATTCCTTATTCGACATCATTCTCGGAATATCTTTCCAAGAAATATTGGGTTATATCTTTGCACCAATAGCTTTCCTAATGGGGGTACCATGGTCCGAGGCTATTTCTGCCGGAGGAATTATGGCAACCAAATTAGTAACAAATGAGTTTGTTGCAATGATAAGCCTTGGAGAAGTAGCAGGCTCTATGAGCGCACATACACTAGGCGTTATCTCTGTATTCCTTGTATCCTTTGCAAACTTTTCATCTATCGGTATTATTGCCGGAGCAGTACAAGGTTTGAATGTAAAACAAGGGAATATCGTTGCTCGTTTTGGCTTAAAGTTATTGTATGGAGCTACGCTTGTTAGTATCTTGACATCTATAATTGTTGGTTTGGTTATTTAATTCTATAAAAGATAGCAATTGCTGCTATAACGTCAAAACTGCTCCCTTATTAGACATATCTAAAGGGGCAGTTTTTTTATAACCAAAATGCGTGAATTTTTCACAAGCGTATTCGTTCTACTTAGCTCGGACAAATCTTTATGAATTTTTTAAACCCACTTTGGAAACAATATAGAAGTAGTAGGCTATTCCTTAACTATTCCTGTACCAGGGCTTGTTTAACCATTTTTCAACTTCAGATGTTGTTCTTATGGACATAAAAACACCCCTTTGGCTAATCATAACCAAAGGGGTATAGCATCGCGACTTTATTTCAAATCTAAAATTATTGAACTCCCACCTAATCTCCTACTCTACCGTAACAGATTTCGCTAAGTTTCTAGGTTTATCTACGTCACAGTCTCTATGAAGAGCTGCATAGTAGCTGATTAGCTGTAATGGAATAACAGCTACTAGTGGAGCGAAGAATTCGTGTACTTTTGGTAGTACGAAACGGTCTCCTTCTTCTTGGAAGCCTTCCATAGAGATAATGCATGGATTTGCACCACGTGCTACTACCTCTTTTACGTTACCGCGGATATTCAGGCTTACTGCTTGCTGTGTTGCTAGTGCAATTACAGGAGTGCCATCTTCGATCAACGCGATAGTACCGTGTTTTAATTCTCCTCCTGCAAATCCTTCTGCTTGGATGTAAGAAATCTCTTTTAGCTTAAGGGCACCCTCTAAGCTTACATAGAAGTCCACGTTTCTTCCTATGAAGAATGCGTTTCTAGTTATAGAAAGGTATTCTGTCGCAATTTCTTCTAGCTCTTCTTTCGTATCCACAATTGTTTGCACAGCGTTAGCTACAATTCCTAGCTCTTGAACTACATCGAATTCTAGCTCTTTTCCTTGCGCTTTTGCAAATACAGAAGCTGTTACCATCAATACCGCTACCTGTGCAACATAAGCCTTTGTAGAAGCTACTGCGATTTCAGGGCCTGCATGTAATAATAACGTATGGTCTGCTTCACGAGAAAGCGTAGAACCAGGAACGTTTGTAATAGTTAAAGTTGGATATCCTTTTTCTTTAATCTTTACTAACACCTGGCGGCTATCTGCTGTTTCTCCAGATTGTGTAATAAAGATGAATAAAGGCTTTTTCGATAGAAGTGGCATATTGTATCCAAATTCACTAGAGATGTGTACCTCTACTGGAACACCTGCAATCTTCTCGAAATATTCTTTTCCGATTAAACCAGCATGGTAGCTAGTACCTGCTGCGATAATATATAGACGGTCTGCTTCCTTCAATGCTTCTAAGATAGACGCATCAATTGTAAGCTCGCCTTGTTCGTTTTGATAAGCTTGAATAATTTTGCGAAGAACAGCTGGCTGCTCGTCGATTTCTTTTAGCATATAGTGAGGGTATGTTCCCTTTTCGATATCGCTCATGTCTAGCTCTGCTTTGTAAGGAGCGCGCTCAACGATAGCACCATCTAATGTTTGGATTTCTACAGCATCCTTACGTACAATTACGATTTCTTGATCGTGAAGCTCTACATATTGCTCCGTTACTTGTAGCATTGCCATTGCATCAGAAGCAACAACGTTAAAGCCTTCTCCGATACCAACTAATAAAGGAGATTTGTTTTTTGCTACATAAATCGTGTTCTCATCCTCGTTATCAATCAATGCAAGCGCATATGATCCATGGATAAGGTTTAAAGTTTTACGAAGTGCGTCGATTGTAGACAAGCCTTCTTGAGAGAAGCGCTCGATCAATTGTACGATTACCTCTGTATCTGTTTCAGAAGCCATTTGAACATCTGCCAAATAAGCTTTTTTCATTAAATGATAGTTTTCGATTACTCCATTGTGTACAAGCGTAAAACGCTTAGATGTACTTTGATGTGGGTGAGCATTTTCTTGGTTAGGAATACCGTGAGTTGCCCAGCGAGTATGACCAATACCAATATTAGCTTGTACTTGCACATCAACGATTTCACGTAAATCCGCAATACGACCTTTTTCTTTGAAAACCATTACGCCTTCCTCATTTAAAACTGCGATTCCAGCAGAGTCATATCCACGGTACTCTAATTTCTCTAAACCTTTTAATAGAATTTCTTTTGCATCATTTTCACCAATATATCCAACGATTCCACACATAATTTAAATTCCTCCATCTACATTCATGTCAAAATAAGCATGCTGGAAGCTGTCGAAAGCATACTTCTCCTGTAAAAACATGCATAACCTATGCAATACCACGAGAATTCTGGTTTCAAACATCTTACTAACATACACTTGCTTATTCTGCTAAAGAATGCCTTCCCTTCTGGTTGTTCACTCGATCACTCGAATGGTTTAAGAAGAGAATTACAACCGGGCATTGACGGTCGGGAGGCACCCGCCGAAATTTCGATAACCTCCACCTCGTCTGCTGAAGATTCATTCCGTCCAATTTCTTCAGCTCAGGCGCTATAATTGTTTTCCGTTTTTAACGCGTTTTCGTTCCTCCTTCTACGCGGCTACTTACTAATATTGCAATATAAGTAACTTTTTCATTATATCTTTTCACTATATGCAAGTCAATTTAATCAAGTATACTCTTTTAGACTATATCCCTGTAAACCGCATAGGGACGAGCTTTCCAGAATCATTCCAATTAATTGAATAAGTAGCTTTCACATCCTTTTCTTCTTTCTATATAATGATAGAAGAAAGCGTATGCGTTAGGAGCAGTGAAGTAACCTATAAACGATACACAGCTGATGCAGGCAAAACTGCTATGGACGAAGTGTTAAATGAGAATAGCATGGAGATAGGTGTTCTTGCAAAATACCTGGTTGCTCACTCTCTAGTAGAGCAACTCTTTAATAGTCACCCCTCAACAAACTAAGAGGAGATACTTGTCTTAATCTCCCTATACATACTAGACCCTGTTGATGAGAGCGCCAAGCGACGACTCCGGTGGGATGAGTGAGACAGGTGAGACATCGCAACGGCACGCTTTAGCGTTCGGCGATGGCTCACCGCTCACCCCACGGAAAGCGTTCGCCTAAAGCGAACATCAACTTTTAGCATTCACTTTTTCATAAGCATAAGACGCTTGCATAGACCTTATTATAAAAATCATTCTCGTTGATGTTATCGACAGACGATGGCTCATTTTAGGGAGGGAAAACTAAGAACGTCACATCGTGTGACAACGTTTTCCTGACCAACATCCTGTTGGCCTCCGGAAAGCGTTCGCCTAAAGCGAACATCATAACCTTATGCTGAATAAAAAAGAGACCCTTAAAAGGATCTCTTTTACACAATTACCGCCCCATAGACAAGCGCTAGCACAATGACAAACGCTGGATTCAGCTTCACCTTTTCTAAAAGCAAATAACTTCCTACCATTAAAATAAGCGTAGAAACGACTCCGAGACCACCTACTGACTCCTGTAAGAACTGAAGCGTCATCGCTCCAAGCAGTACTGCTATCACTGGACGTATAAGCTTCGTTAAATTCTTGACCTCTGGCGCATCCTTATATCTCAGCAAAATCGCCATCATACTAACCATTAAAATTAAAGAAGGAGCAACGGTAGCAAATAAAGCAATTACCGCTCCTAAAATCCCACCCTCTTCATAGCCAATATAACCGGCCATCTTCGTAGCGATAGGACCTGGCAGTGAATTTCCAAGTGCTACAACCTCACTAAATTCTTGTGTAGTCATCCACTCATAATTATCCACTACCTCATGCTCCACTAACGGAATCGACGCAGGACCTCCGCCATATCCTAAAATACCTGGAATGAAAAACGCTAAAAACAACTGCCAATAAATCATTTCGTGATCCTCCTCTTAACAGCTGGAAGAAACACAATAAACATACAAGCGAGAATAATAATGGCTGGATGGATATGAAGTAGTTCCATCAATATAACTGCCACTAAAATCACCAAGAGTCCCTTCCACCAGCCGAAAGATTCGCCAGACTTTTTCACAAAATCCCACGTCATTACTCCGAGCATCACTGCAACTACTGGTATGACCGCAGCAGTCATAGATTGAACTCTAGGAGAATCCTTGAAGTTTTGCAGAAAACCCAGTAAGGCAATCATCATGATTACCGTTGGGACAACGGATGCCATAATAGCATTGACACAACCCCAGATACCTGCAATACGATAACCAATATAACCTGCCATCTTGGTGGCAATTGGTCCTGGCATCGTATTTGCTAAGGCTAACGTATCACTAAATTCATCCTCATCCATCCAACCATACTTTTTTACCACCTCTTGATGAAAAAGAGGAATAGAGGAGGGCCCACCTCCGAATCCAAGCATGCCAACACGAAAGAAGGCCATTGTAATATCTTTTTGAAGAACTGGCTTTGGACGTACAACACCATCCTTCAAAGGCAGGTGTTCTACCACGCTGCAATCGCTCCGTCGGTTCGAGATTCCGTTCCTCCTTGAAGTACTCCTGTCACTGGATTACGCCAAATAATCTGTCCACGTCCAAAGCTGCCCCCATCCGTTGTCACTTGAATATCATGCCCTTTTCTCACCAAGCTTTGGACAAGATAATTAGGGAATTCCGGTTCCACATGTACCGTTTTTCCCTTGATCCACTGCCAGCGAGGCATATCAAGAGTGGCCTGAGGGTTTAACAAGTAATCTACTGTATTGGTCACTACTTGGAAATGACCTTGCGGTTGCATATAACCACCCATGACGCCAAAAGGCCCAACAGCCTCTCCATCCTTTGTAAGGAAGCCCGGGATAATGGTGTGATAAGTTCTTTTCCCTGGTTTTAAGACATTTGGATGCGCTTCATCTAATGAGAAGTCATGTCCTCTGTTCTGCAAGGAAATACCAGTGTCAGGAATCACAATTCCCGAACCAAAGCCCATATAATTGCTTTGAATGTAGGAAATCATATTCCCTTCTTCATCAGCAGCTGCTAGGTATACTGTTCCACCCTTTGGCAATTCATATGGCGAAGGATCGGATGCCCGCTCTCCAATGACAGCACTTCTTTTCTCTGCATATTCTTCTGATAATAAATGCTCTACACTTACCGGCATTTCTTCCGGCTCCGTGATAAAAGCCTGACCATCTGTAAATGCAAGCTTCATGGATTCTATTTGCTGGTGAATGGTAGCAGCACTCTGCCACTCTGGCTTATCAAGCTTTTTAAACACATTAAGCGCCATTAATGCGACCATTCCTTGACCATTCGGTGGAATTTCCCATGCATCATAGCCTCGATAATTCACGGAGATCGGCTCTACCCATTGTGGCTCATAAGCCTCTAAATCACTCTTTGATAGATAGCCGTCATGCTCCTGCATAAATGCTTCTATCTTATCCGCAAGCTCTCCCTTGTAAAATGCTTCCGCATTTGTTTCTCCGATTGCGCGAAGCGTGCTTGCATGACCAGGTGACTTCCATACCTCTCCTATTTCTGGTGATCGACCGTCCGGAGCAAAGGTTTCAAACCATGATTTAAATTCATCAGCAGTGAAGGTAGCTTTGAATTTATCATAAGCGAGTTTCCAGTACTTTCCGAGAATCGGAGTCAGTGGATATCCTTCCTCGGCATAAGCAATAGCGGGCTCCAGGACGTCCTTTAAAGGAAGCTTACCAAACTTTTCGGATAAAGCCGCCCACGCAGCCGGCACTCCAGGGACAGTGACAGGAACTACTCCATGCACAGGCATTTTCTCATGTCCCTTTTCTTTTAGCTTTTCTGCAGAAATGGATTGCGGTGCAGGACCAGAAGCATTTAAACCATGTAGCTTCCCCTTCGTCCAAACTAAGGCAAATGCATCTCCGCCTATTCCATTGGAGGTAGGCTCGACAACCGTAAGGGCTGCAGCAGTTGCAATTGCTGCATCAATCGCATTTCCTCCCTTTTTTAGAATTTCCAAGCCCGCTTGTGCTGCTAAGGGCTGAGAGGTGGCAACCATCCCCTTTTTTGCGAAAACTGTATGTCTTTTAGCTGGAAACGGGTGATATAAGTAATCCATGATGTCATTCCCCTTTTTAAATTTTTGTCCCTGCAAAATGGCAGGCTGCGAAATGCCCCTCCTCTATTTCCTCCCATGCAGGCTTCTCTGTTCGGCAAACATCCTGAGCAATCGGACAGCGAGTATGGAAAGGACATCCAGATGGAGGATCTGCTGGGTTCGGAAGATCTCCCTGTAACCTTATACGCTTCACGTTTTTATTGATAGAAGGTCGTGGAATTGCAGACAAAAGAGCCTGTGTATATGGGTGCAGTGGATTGGTGAATAAATCCTCCACCGTACCAAGCTCCACTGTGTTTCCTAAATACATGACAAGAACACGGTCGCAGAAATAGCGTACTACCCCTAAATCATGCGAAATAAAAAGATAAGAAAGCTGGTATTTTTCTTGTAGTGTTTTTAAGAGCTTCAGAACCTGTGCTTGGACTGATACGTCAAGAGCAGAGACAGCCTCATCACAGATTATAAAAGATGGGTTTAAGGCAATAGCACGAGCTATCCCAATCCTTTGTCTTTGACCACCACTGAATTCATGAGGATAACGGTCATAATGCTCTTCTCTTAGTCCTACTTCTTGTAAGAGATTAAAAACAGCTGTTCGTCTTTCCTGCTTTGTCATATTCGTATGCATGACGAATACTTCTTCTAATGCATGCCCAATACGCTGACGTGGATTTAAGGAGGCATATGGATCTTGGAAAATCATTTGCATTTCTTTTACGAACTTTAATTTCTCTTTTCGCTTTAAGTTTTGGATTTCCTGCTCCTGGAAGATTATTTTTCCTTCTGTTAACTCTTCTAATCCTAAAATCGCTCTTCCTAAAGTCGACTTTCCACAGCCAGACTCTCCCACCACTCCCAGACTCTCTCCCTCGTAAAGCTTGAGGTTTACTTCCTGTACAGCCTGCACATGTCCTTGGACTCTTTTCAATATTCCACCTTTAATAGGGAAATATTTTTTAACTCCATTTAGTTCAAGGAGGACTTTTTTCTGATCATTTTTGGGCGACAAGGTGACCATTTTTCATCTCCTCCTCTTCGTATAGCCAGCAGCTCACCATATGCCCTTCATTAGTAACTAATTCCGGTGGGGCAATTTCACTGCACTTCGCAGTTGCAAATTTACAGCGTGGGTGAAACCTACAGCCTTGAATGTTCTCATGTAAGCTCGGTAAAGATCCAGGAATGGGCTCTAGCTCAAAATCTGGGTCGTCTACATTAGGAACAGAGTTTAGAAGTCCCTTTGTATAGGGATGCTTAGGATTATTAAAAATATCCTCGACTTTCCCTTCCTCCACCTTTTTCCCTGCATACATCACCATCACCTTATCAGCAACTTCTGCAACGACTCCCATGTCATGGGTGATAAGCATGACTCCCATGTTTAATTTCTCTTTTAACTCATTAATCAAGTCTAAAATTTGCGCTTGAATTGTTACGTCCAGTGCTGTGGTTGGTTCATCTGCAATTAAAAGCCCAGGATGACAAGCAAGCGCTATTGCAATCATTACCCGTTGACGCATTCCGCCACTTAACTCATGTGGATATTGGTTTATTCGTTTTTCAGGATAAGGAATCCCCACTTGCTTCAACAGCTCAATCCCTTGCTTCGTAGCCTCCGCCTTGGATAAGCTATGATGAAGCATTAATGGCTCTCTTAACTGATAGCCCACGGTTAACACCGGGTTCAAAGCAGTCATAGGCTCTTGGAATATCATAGAGATTTTATTACCACGCATTTTTCTTAATTCTTCATAAGGAAGGCTTTGAATTTCCTTCCCCTCGTATTTGACCTGACCCGATGCTATTTTCCCGTTGCTCGGCAATAAGCCAATCACAGAAAGGGATGTAATGCTTTTTCCACATCCCGATTCACCTACGATACATAGAGTCTCTCCTTTTGATATCGAAAAGGAGACATCTCGCACGGCTTGGACTGTGCCGTCTGCTGTGCGAAATTCAGTTACTAAGTTATTCACTTCTAATAATGTCTCCTTCATTCTGAGAACCTACTTTCCTGTAACATGTTTTAATGCCCACTTACCATTAGGATCTAGCTCTAGACCCGTGTAAGCATTGTTCATAGCAGAGGTAACCACGCCATGGTACATAACTACCGCTACGTTTTCTTCTAGCATAAGCTTATTTGCTTGATCTAATAGTTGCGCGCGTTCTTCTTGATCGACAGTAGTACGAGATTTCATAACTACCTCATCAAATTCTGGGTTGCTATATTGTGCTCTGTTTGAGTTTCCTACATTGTCACTGTGGAAGTTTGGATAGAATAGCTCCGAGCCATCTCCTGTTACGTTTGACCAGCTCAAGAAAGTTAAATCGTATTCTCCAGCACGAGCCGTATCAAGGAATGTTGCCCATTCCATAGATTCAATTTCCACTTTAAAACCTGCTTCTGTTAACTGCGCTTGCACGATTTCAGCCATTAAAGTAGTGTTAGCACGGTTTGCTGTTAAAAGTTTGATCGGCTTGTCACCATATCCATTCTTCTCCACTATTTCTTTTGCCTTTTCTACATCATAAGGAGTTCCTGCATTGTCTGCTGACTCGTTGTAGCCAAATACCTTTGGTCCGATAACACTATCACTTCTTACTCCTAGGCCATTTAACTTAGAAACAAAAGCATCACGATCAATTGCCGAAGCTACTGCTTCACGGAATTCTGGGTCCTGGTTCATTTCTCTTTGGTGATTGAACGTTAAATAGTAAACTGGTGAACCTTCGATTTTTTCTATCTCAATATCCTTCATCGATTCTAAACGACCAATTTGCTCTGTTGGCAGGTTATCAATTAGTTGAACCTCTCCAGTTTGTAGCATGGAGATTGCCGTAGACACTTCTGGTACTACTTTGAAGACTACTTTCTTTAAATCAGGAGCTCCATCCCAATATTCTTCATTCGCCTCTAGCTCTAATTGGTCTCCAGGAGTCCAGCTCACAAATTTGAATGGTCCTGTTCCAACAGGCTCCTTCATTAAGTCTTGTTTCTGATCAGCGGTGGGACTAACAATTGCTGCATTTGAATGTGTTAATCCAGCTAAGAAAGTTCCGTACGGATATTTCGTTGTAATTTTCAGTGTGTATTCGTCTTCTACAATAATTTCTTCTACTGGTTCAAATAGAGATGCACGAGGTGCAGCTGTTTCTGGGTCGCGCATTTTTTCAAAAGTGTATTTTACTGCCTCTGCATTAAATGGAGTACCATCGTGGAATGTTATTCCCTCTCTTAATTTAAATACCCATGTATTTTCATCGGGGTTTTCATAAGAAACTGCTAATTTCGGTTCAATTTCCATTGTTTCTACGTTTCGTGCAAAAAGTGTTTCATATACTTGCTCAGTTACATTCGCTGAAGCTGAGTCATTTGTTAGAATTGGCGAAAGTCCAACTGCATCTGTTGTAGAGGCATATGTGAATGTTTTTCCACTTATATCTGATCCCGAGCCGCTTTCTTTCTCGCTTGAATCACCACCTGAACACGCTGCTAAGATAACTGATACGACAAATAGTAGTACGACTAACCATTTTTTCTTCATTTTTTATTCCCCCAATTTTTATTGAATATCCATGTTTGGATCTAATGCATCTCGTAAACCGTCTCCTAAGACGTTGAACGCAAATACGGTAAGCATAATTGCTATTCCCGGTATGATCGTCAAGTGTGGAGATGTCCACATAAAGCTTTGTCCTTGCGAAATCATCGCACCCCACTCCGGTGTAGGAGGCTGAGCCCCTAATCCTAAGTAGCTTAAGGATGCGGTAGATAAGATTGCGGTACCCATACGCATGGTTGCAAAAACTATGATAGGAGCCATTGCGTTTGGCAAGATATGTCTGACCATAATTCGTAGGTCTGATGCTCCCAATGATTTCAACGCCATAATATACTCTTTTTGCTTGATAGAGAGGACGGAGCCTCGGACAATACGTGCACAGCTGGGTATAGACCAAATACTAATTGCAATTGCTACATTTACTAGGCTCGTTCCTAGAATTGCAATGATTAACATTGCTAGAAGAATACCAGGGAAAGAGAAAAGTAAATCTACTATTCTCATGATAATTGCATCTAGCTTTTTATAATAACCACCTAGCAAACCGAGGATAATACCACCGAAAAGCCCAAGACTTACTGCAGCCAATCCTACTAGAAGAGAAATTCTTGAGCCGTATACTAATCTTGACCAAACATCTCTCCCGTAGTTATCTGTTCCTAGCCAATGTCCTTCCGAAAATACAGGAAGCTCACTTGCCTTTAAATTCTGTGTAGCTGGATTATGTGTAGCTAACCAGGGGGCAAACACTGCCATCAAGACTAGCCCGATAATGAGAATTAGTCCGATAACAGCTAATTTATTTTTCAGTAGCCGCTTCATTGTTGTCACATAGACTTTGTCTTTTTTCTTTGGAGTCGTTAATTGATTCGGATGAACTGAAGCTGCATTCGTCATATGATGCTTCCTCCTTTCTTAGTCATAGCTAATTCTTGGATCTATAAAGGTATAAATAATATCTACTAAAAGATTCACCACTACAAACAGGGTTGCTACTAAAAGCACAGATGCCTGAACCATTGGGAAATCACGTTGAGCTATCGCGTCTATCATTAAACGTCCTACTCCATTAATCGCGAAAACCTTCTCCGTAATAATCGTTCCACCAAGTAATCCACCAAAGTTCACACCGATGACTGTTACTACAGGAATTAAGGCATTTTTTAAAGTATGAACCCAAATGACCTTGTTTTCTTTGACACCCTTCGCTCTAGCAGTTCGTACATAATCTGCTCTAGCTACTTCTAATACGGAAGACCTTGTCATTCTAGCTATCATGGCAGCTGCACTTGTTCCTAAAGTAATAGCTGGTAAGATCAATTGCTTAAACCCTTCCGTTGTATAAAACGGCTCTGATAGACCACCTACAGGTAACCATTGCAGATTCACTGCGAATACAAGAATTAATAATGCTCCAAGCCAGAAGTTAGGGATCGATATTCCGGCTAATGCAAGAGTTGTAGAGCTCACATCCAGCCAAGAGTTCTGCTTTAAAGCGGAGATAAGTCCAGCGATCACACCAATAATGATGGCTACAACCATACTGGCAACCGCCAGCTTCAGGGTGTTCGGAAAGCGTATGGCAATAGCTTCTGATACCGACTGCTTCGATTGATAGGAGTAACCGAAGTCTCCCTGTACCGCTTCTTTCAGATACCTACCGTATTGAACAAGAAAAGGATCATTTAATCCCAAATCGTCTCTGATCGCCTCTAATTCTGACTCTGTTGCTGTAGGTCCTCCCACCATCGTTGCCGGATCTCCCGGCGCTATGTACATGGACGAAAATACTAAAAAAGAAATGCCTAATAACAATAAAACTAGTTGAATCCCTCTTCGGACAATTAGATTAATCATGCATTCACCCACCCTTCAACGTTTGTTAATCTATTTAAATGTTTTGATTAACAAATGTCTGTTTTTTAATATTTCTGATTATAGTACATAAAAAAGGAAAAATCTATATGAATTTTCAAATAAATTTATTTATTCTATATTTTCTTTACTTTTCGGGTGCATTAGTTATAGATTAATTACATTTTGTATAGATATTTTCCATTTCATTTTCATGTTGTATAAATACATTAGTACGAAAGGAGAAAACGCTTACATTCGTTTTGTAAAAAAGACTATTTAGCTAATAATTGTCTACTTGCAAGATTCATTTATATTCTTTGGAATGATAGCTCTTATTTGGAGGACAGAAAAGAGTATTTGGGAAAAGAGGAGTGCTTAAAAAGTAGATATTGACCTCGTGGGGTAAGGAGTATGGTGTTAATATGGGACAATAAAAAACCATAAACTCTGGGTTTATGGCAACAAGTTGTACATTTTTAAAAGCAGAAGAATTTTTAATACCATTCTTCCTTTTGGAGTTTTATAGCTTCAAACCGCTCCTGCTCTTAAATCTACGCAACAGAATATGACTTTCTACTCTCGTAATCCCTTCAAGTGCATAAAGCTCTTCATTGATGAATTTTTCTAGGCTGACAAAATCGTCTACCAGCACATGCATATGTAATGTAGAAGGCCCAGTCATTTGATAACAGCTCGCTACACTTGGATTATTCGCTAATTTTTCTGCTACCTCTACAAGTGAGGATGGCTCACAATCAACCTCAAAGAAACCGGAAACACCTTTCCCTACCTTCTCCGAGTTAATAACTACTGTAAAGCTCTCAATAATGCCTTCCCTTTGTAGCTGATGTACCCTTTCTCTAACTGCAACTCTAGAAAGGTTTAATTCTTTTCCGATATCGACATATGATAAACGCGCATTTGCGGTCAGTAACTCTAGTATTTTACGGTCTGTGGCATCAATTCCCATTATTTCTCACCCCTTTAATATTCTATCTTAATGCATAACATGTATTTTTGAAAGAAAATTCACAATTATTTTACCACAATGTAAAATTTAATGAGCCATATCATTCTAAAAGAAATATTAGTAAGATTTGAGATTTATCCCCGTCTTATGAAATTAAGTATGTATAAAAAAAATAGGTAGGAATGCTAGATCCCCACCTGCTCCATATCATTTTTAAGCCAATAGTTTTACAATTTCACGATTAAATGCTGGTATATCATCTGGTGTACGACTTGTTACCAATTGGTTTTGACATACAAACACTTCTTCATCATGGAATTTAACCCCTGCATTTTCTAAGTCTACACGTATTGATGTGTAACCAGTAGCATCTCTTCCTTCCAATGCTTTAGCGGTAATTAGTAGCTGTGGACCATGACAAATTGCAAATACTGGCTTCTTTGCATCCATAAATGCTTTTGAAAACTGAACAAAACGATCATCTGCGCGTAAAATATCTGGAGAAAAGCCTCCAGGTAGGAATAATGCGTCAAAGTCAGCTGGATTTACGTCGTCAATATTATAATCGATGGTTACCTTTGCTTCATCATTTTTCCCAGTCACGACCTTGCCAGCTTCCTTTTCAATTGTAAATACCTCATGTCCTGCATCCGTTAACGCTTTAGCAGGTTCTGTATATTCTACATCCTCAAACATATCTGTGATTAATGTTGCTACTTTAGCCATCTTCTCACTCCTTATTGTTTGTTCTCTTTTATAATTCCACATTTAAAAGGGATTAAACATTCGAAAGAGATTCAAAGAGCTATGTTAGAATTGTACTTCTTTTTCGGAAAAACATGGTAATGAATTCATAGGAAAAAACAAAAGGGGTGTTCCATAAGTAGAAAACTTATGGGACACCCCATTTTATTACACTCTAGTATTTATTCTTCTAAGCCCATTTCAGCTTTTACCACTTCTGCAATTCGATTGACATAGCTTTCACAGCTTTCTTCTGTCGAAGCCTCTACCATGACACGAACTAGTGGCTCTGTACCGGAAGGACGAACTAATACACGGCCATTGCCAGCCATTTCTTTTTCTACTTCTTGAATGACAGCAGCTACCTTTTCATTCTCTGTTACCGCATGCTTATCCGTCACACGTACATTCACTAGCTTTTGAGGGAAAACTTTCATTTCACCAGCAAGCTCTGATAATTTCTTTCCAGTAACCTTCATGATATTCACTAGCTGTACGCCTGTTAGTAGACCATCGCCAGTTGTATTGTAATCTAAGAAGATAATATGACCAGATTGTTCTCCACCAAGATTGTATCCATTCAATTTCATTTCCTCTACAACATAACGGTCTCCAACGGCAGTTTTCACACTATTCATTCCGTTTTCTTCCAACGCTTTATAGAAGCCCATATTACTCATTACTGTAGAGACAACTGTATTGTTATTAAGACGACCATTTGCGTGAAGATATTTGGCCAGGATATACATGATTTGATCTCCATCTACGATGTTCCCTTTTTCGTCCACTGCAATTAATCGATCTCCATCACCGTCAAAGGCTAGACCAACGTCTGCTCCTTTTTCCAGCACGAACTTTGCAAGACCCTCTGGATGTGTGGATCCCACTCCTTCGTTAATGTTTAATCCGTTTGGAGATACACCCATTGTAGACAAATCGGCATCCAAGTCAGCAAATACATGTGTTCCTAACGAAGAGGTAGCACCGTTTGCACAGTCAAGCGCAACGTGAATCCCTACAAAGTCCTCATCTATAGTTTGTTTTAGATATTGGATATACTTCTGACCACCTTCGAAGTAATCAGAAACTGTACCAATAGCTCCTCCTGTCGGACGAGGCAACTCATCCTGCTCCGCATCTATTAGACGCTCAATTTCCTCTTCCTGTGCATCTGATAGCTTAAACCCATCTGATCCAAAGAATTTGATTCCATTGTCTGCGACTGGATTATGAGAAGCTGAGATCATGACTCCTGCATCAGCACTCATTACTCGAGTTAAATAGGCTACTCCAGGCGTACTAATTACACCAAGACGCATTACTTCTACTCCTACTGATAAGAGACCAGCTACTAACGCGCCTTCTAACATATGACCCGAAATTCGAGTATCTCGGCCTATTACTACCTTTGCTCGGTCCTTTGCCTCTCTTGTTAAAATATATCCTCCAAAGCGACCTAGTTTATATGCTAACTCTGGTGTTAATTCTGAGTTTGCTACACCTCGTACGCCGTCAGTCCCAAAATATTTTCCCATTTGATCAACTCTCCTTAATAACCTGTTATCCTACGTTTTAAGCTTCTGTTATCATTAGTGTTGCTTCGGATTCAGATGTTTCCCACTCTATATTAGATGGGGCATCAATTTGAATAGGCAGTACTGTTTCTCCAAGTTCGGAGTTCTTAGCATCAACGTATATGGAAATGTTGTTAGCTTGTACTTTATCCAAAGCTTCCTGTGGCCCTTTCGCCACTACTGTGATTACCCCATTTTCAGGAAAATGAAAGCTACTTCTTAAATTTTCAGCAAGCCCATTCACCACAATTTGCACATTTTCAAATGATTTTTCGGTGATGGAGGAAGATACATCCTCTTCTTTATTTCCTTGTTCCTCGTTTCCTTGTTCCTCTGGTTCAACTACCGTCACTTCAGCCCTAATTTTTATTTTTTCCGTGGATAGCTTTGTGACACCTTCTGGTACTAAGAGTTTCAAGTCAAAATTGCCCGATTCCTCTATCTTGCTAATATCAACATCCACATTTAACTGTTTAATTTTATCTAGAACGGATTTCGGTCCATAAAGCCTAATTTTCTCCGTTTCCGTAGTCAGTGAACGGATAGTCACTCCTTCTTTAGGCGAGCCTTCTCTACCTAAAGCAATCGGAACTTCCTTACTATACTCCTCTACTCCGACCTTTACTAGCACTGTTCGAGGTTCGACCATGACATCTAGTTTGTTTAAGTCCAAATCTAGTACTCGAACGCTGGCCTGTTGTTCAAAGGATTTATTTATTCCATTCGAACCAGTAATGGTCGCTTTTACATAACCGATGCTATCTATAACGCCTTTTGCACCCGTAATTGTAACTACTCTTGGCTCTACTGACGTATCAGCAATCACGTAATTATCTGCTAGGAGGCTCTCATTCATGTCTAATTCAACTACAAATTCTTCTGATATACGTTCATCTATTACGACATCTATATAAGCAGGCTCTACTTTAACTTTAAGCTTATCAGAAAAGGATTCAGTTGAAATAGCTACTCGGTGCTCTCCATAGGTTAATTCTCTTAAATCTACAAAGACTTTGTAATCCTTCATCACCTTTGTAGATTTAACCTGCTGAGCAGGTCCTTCTATGTTAACTGTTACAGTTTCAGGCGTTCCTGTTACGACTGAATTTTCATCATCGTAGTATACTTCTAAGGGAACATCTCTTAAGACCTCTACGTCGGTACCGCTTGTATTTTGATCGGAAGTATCAAATTCCGATTTAACAGAGACAAATAGCAGAATTGCTAAGGCAAGGGCAATAATTCTTAGAATCCATGGATTACTTAACATTTTATCCATTTTGCTTACCCCTCCTCAACCACTTGGAGGATGTCACCTGTTCCTCCGTTGCTCCGAACCAAAGTCGACTTAAATGCACCTTAAACTCATCCATGGAAAGATTCCGATGCAAATCACCATTTGAGGTTATGCTAACTGCACCAGTTTCTTCTGATACTACAATGGTAACAGCATCTGTTACTTCACTGAGCCCTATAGCCGCTCTATGACGTGTGCCAAGTTCTTTAGAAATGAACGGACTTTCTGATAGAGGCAAATAACATGCTGCAGAGGTTATTTTGTTCTTCTGTACAATGACAGCTCCATCATGTAACGGGGTATTAGGGATAAAGATATTGATCAACAGCTCAGAAGTAAGATTCGCATTTAAAGGTATCCCTGTTTCTATATACTCTGTTAGCCCAGTTTCTCTTTCAATAGAGATCAGCGCTCCAATTCGACGCTTCGCCATATAGCTCACAGATTTCGTCATTGCATCGATTAAACGCTCCTGCTCCTCTTGTTCATGTTGGGAGCCGCGAGAGAATAGCTTCCCTCTCCCAATCTGTTCTAGTGCCCTTCTAATTTCCGGTTGAAAAATAATGATAATTGCTAAAAAACCCCAGTTAATAACTTGACTTAATATCCAGCCAAGGGTATCTAATCCTAAAAAGTCAGTCATTATTTTTGTTACAACAATAATAAATATACCATTTAATAATTGAACAGCTTTTGTCCCTTTAATAAGGGTGATAATTTTATATATAACGAACCAAACCAATAAAACATCTAAAATATTTACAATTACGTTTACTGGCATAAAATCGGTAAATTGCTCCATAAACGACATGTGGCATCCCCCACTTTTCCTCACGAATCCATATGTTCTCATTATAACATATAAGCGTGTTTTAATTCTCTTTCGAAGAACGCAAAAAAAGTGCAGACATTAAAATATCTATCTGCACTCTTCCAGCTTGCCCTTATTCATCTTTCTTGAAAAACGAGCCTACTTCTTTCACACTATTCTTTATATGAAACCATAGCCAATCAAAGACCTCATTTATTTCTTCAGAAGTACCGGTAATATTTGCTGTAGAAGCCATGTACTTTGTTCCATTAATAACAGTCAAATTACCATCTAGCTCCCCATCTATTCGTACATTCCCATTCTTTACAACTAAGTCTCCCTTTACGACTTGTCCTTCAGGGATGATAACCGTTTCTCCTTCTACTATCACGTTTTCTTGCTTTGTGAAAGAGAATTGCTGGTCATCTTGATATGATGAGAATAGCATGCTGCTCATTAATACAAGAAATACTGCAGCAGCAGTCAAAACAGGATGATGGCGAAACCATCTACTTACACCGGTATGCGATTTTTCCTTTGGAAGTCTCGCCATAACAGACATAGTGAAACTATTTGGCGCCTCCACATGAGCCGCGCCCTTCACAAAAGCAACTACATCACTGAGCTCATGCATATGAGCCTGGCACTCTTTGCATGTCTGTAGGTGCGCCTTGAGCTCCAGCTCATGTTCACGACTTATTTCGCCATCTAAGTATTCGTGCATATAGTGAACAATTCGTTCTGGACACGCATTCATGATGATTCCTCCTACAATAGATTGGCTTGTTTGCTCAATTGCTTACGAAGTGCTTCACGACCTCGATGAATTCTCGTTTTTACAGTTCCCAGCGGCAGATCCAATATCTCACTTATCTCTTGTAAAGATAGCTCTTCCATATACTTTAAGACAATGGCTGAACGATACTTATCTGGTAGTCTGCTAATTTCATACTGTATTCTATCTTGCAGCTCTAGCTTCATCAATTCTTCTTCTGGAAGCTCCTCAGAGGCAGCTATTTGAGAATACATGTCTAATCCTTCTGTACCCTTTACTTCCGCGTCTAAATAATAATCTGGCTTTTTCTTTCTTATACGATCTATACATAAGTTCGTTGCAATTCTATATAGCCATGTGGAAAATTTTCTTTTTTGATCAAACGTATGAATATTGATAAATGCACGTACGAACGCTTCCTGAGCAATGTCCTCAGCCTCATGACGATTCCCAAGCATACGATAGCAAACCTGATATAACCTATGCTGGTAAAGGTCCACGATTTCCGCAAAAGCATCCTTGTCACCTTTTAACACTTGCTTTATTCTTTTGTTAACTAACGCATCCATTGAGATTTCCCTCCGCTCCATGCGGCTGTCTTACCTATACGTACGAGGTGTCAGCAGGTTTCATTTTTTTCATCTAAATTTAATTTTATCAAAGAAATAGCTCTTTGTGTTTAAATAAAAAAAGAAAAAGCAGACAAATCTGTCTACTTTTTGACTCATTTTTATATTAAACTTTCACCAAATAGAGAACCCATTAGTGCTACCGCTACATCAGCAGTCTTATTTCTTTCATCAAGTATAGGGTTTACCTCAACAAATTCAGCGGAAGTAATTAAACCAGAGGAATAAAGCATTTCCATTGCCAAGTGACTCTCTCTATAGCTTATTCCACCCGGCACCGGTGTTCCTACTCCAGGAGTGTACAACGGATCGATGCCATCTAAATCAAGTGATAGGTGAACCCCATCTACTTTACGAGCTAGAAAATGTGCGATTGTTTGATTCATCACTTCTGTCATTCCTAGCTTGTCAATTTCATGCATCGAAAATACTTTAATACCCTTTTCTTTAATAAGCGCTTTTTCGCCTGGATCAACGGACCTTGCACCAATAATCACTAGATTTTCCGGTTTTATTTTTGGAGCATATGCACGGATATTTACTAGCGCCTCATGTCCTAACCCCATGCTGACCGCAAGTGGCATTCCATGAATATTACCTGAAGGCGTCGTTTCCTCTGTGTTCATATCTGCATGGGCATCATACCAAATAACCCCCATATTTTCATAACGATCAGATAACCCAGCAAGCGTTCCAATAGCAATACTATGATCTCCACCTAGCACTAATGGGAAATCACCTTTTGCTACTACCTCATGTACTTTATTAGCAAGCGCTGTATTACCCTCTATAACATCTTGTAAGTTTCTAAGCTTTTCATGAGGCGTCTTTTCTGGATTATTTTTACCGATAGGAATATCCCCTAAATCGTTCACATGATGGCCAAGTGCTTCTAGTCTCTCAACTACTCCTGCGTAACGAATGGCACTAGGACCCATATCTACTCCACGTCTATTTTGACCTAAGTCCATTGGAACTCCAATAATGGATAGGTTTAAATGATTCATGTTTTTAAGCCCCTTTCAATTCATACATCTATTGTAATTCCAAATTTCATATGGCTCAACAGCGCAAACTCACGTATATTTATGCAACAGTTGAAAAAGATGGGTTTTCGTTTTTTCCCACTCTTCATCAATGAAAGAATAAATAACGGTATTCCTTACCACTCCATTTGAACGAATTCTTTCATTCCGAAGAACGCCCTCTCTTTTTGCCCCTATTCGCTCAATCGCCTGTTGGGAGGAGAGGTTTTGTTCATCTGTTTTAAGTTGAACACGTATCAGCTGCAAATCTTCAAAACAATATGTTAATAAAAGATATTTGCATGCCGTATTCACATTCGTTCGCTGAAACCTTTTTCCGTAAAAGGTTGAGCCGATTTCACAAGACTTATTTGTATAATCGATACCATAAATCCGTGTAGTTCCCATTATCTCTTTAGTATCGGTATGCTCTACAGCAAAAGTAAGAGCCTTCCTCTCACGCATCTGGTCAATACCAGCCTGAAGCCACTTATTCAACTGATTCTGTGTTTCTACTTTATGTAGCATAAATTCAAATATTTCCGGCTCAAACAGCCTCCATAATTTCACAAAATCAGTTTCTTTTAAAGGACGTAGTGTAACATTTTGATAATTTAGCATCCGTACACCTCTTTTTTTATAGTGGAAGATAAATAATAGCTGTGAGTCGTGAATTGCTATTTCTAGCATACTTTCCTGAAAGCAAATTTCAAAGAGAACAAAATACATACAAAAGAAATACTTATCGTCCTATTAAGAAAGCACAAGGCATGCCTCGACAAGCAAATGAAGGACTGCGAGGAGGCAGTCGGCACCCATTTGACCTCGAGGTGCAAAGCGCTGAAGCTGAACAATAAGAAAAAATCCTTCCCGCCTGAAAGGTGGAAAGGATTTTTTAGGATGGAGCCTAGCGGGATCGAACCGCTGACCTCCTGCGTGCAAGGCAGGCGCTCTCCCAGCTGAGCTAAGGCCCCATATCAGGGTGATGTGTAAAATGGCTGGGGTACCTGGATTCGAACCAGGGCATGACGGAATCAAAATCCGTTGCCTTACCGCTTGGCTATACCCCAAAAAACTGGTGGAGGGGGACGGATTCGAACCGCCGAACCCTAAGGAGCGGATTTACAGTCCGCCGCGTTTAGCCACTTCGCTACCCCTCCAGGCTATATTAAATAAATTAAAATGGTGGAGGATGACGGGCTCGAACCGCCGACCCTCTGCTTGTAAGGCAGATGCTCTCCCAGCTGAGCTAATCCTCCATGTAGGTTTTATTGAAAAACCGGACAATAAATATATTATCATAAGCACCTTTTCGAAACAAGCACTTTTTTAAAAAAAGATATCTGTTTTCTAAAAAGAACTATGTAATCATTCTACTTTTTTATAGGTTGTTTGGCAAGAGTTTTTAGCGAGTTATCCAGGTAGTACTTTTCTTTCTGTTACCATTGGTAGATACTTAAACTAAAGCATAATTATGACAGAAAGGGTGTACCTTTATGCAATTAACCTTCCTTGGAACCGGAGACTTTCTACCAGATAGAAGCGGACATAATAGCGCATTTATTGAATGGAACGATACTCGCCTATTTATAGACTTCCCAGCGACTAATCGACAGTCGCTTCAGAAATTAGGATTTGACTTAAATATTGTAGAGCATTTATTCATCACCCATCTCCATGAAGATCATATAAACGGTCTACAGCAGCTAGCACATTATAAGACAATCCTTGGGAAAGGAAAAATAAATCTCTATCTTGCAGAGGATTTGGTTGAAGGCTTATGGAATACATTGAAGGAGGGACTTGGGCTATCTACTAACGGTCCGAAAAAATTGGAGGATTATTTTCATGTAACGCTCGTTCGGCCAGAGGAAGAATTCTATATAGCTTGCCAATCATTTCGTATTATCCGCACAGATCATATTCCCCAGATGATCAGTTACGGAATATTAGCAGAGCCGTATTTCTATTACAGTGGTGATTCCATAGTCAACGAGGCTTTGCTTCATTCTCTAAATGTTCATACCATCTTTCACGACTGTCATATGTGGGATCTTCCCATCCTTTCCCACCCTAGCTTACAGGAAATAAAAGCGCTTGACTCATCCTTAACGAAAAAAATGATTTTAATGCACTATCATAGTGGTTACGATACCGAGGACGCAAAGCTGCAGATAGAACGAAAAGAAAAAATAAGGCTAGCAAGACCGCTGTACTCTTATAAGTTTTCATCCTAAGTAAGGAGGGCGCTCATGTATTTAGAAATTTATCTTTATCCAGTAACTGAAGAAAATAAAGAACAATTTTTACAGATTAATCGAGAGGCCGAACGCATCTATAAAGAGTATGGCGCTATCGAAAGTGAAACATATGTCGCTACATCCATTCAGCCTGAATACGGTTGTGCCGGAATGGTATCTGCTGTAGAACTGCTTGAAAAAGAAATACTGATGATGGAAATTAACCGCTATCATAACAAGAGACATCAGATTCAGGTATTGGAGAAAGTTGATCAGGACGAACGGATTAATACGCTATATAACCAAATGACAAAGGTGATTGATATGAGCAGAACTGTCCGCGGCGAATTTGGAATGCCATAACGTCCATTTAAAAGCGACTTTGTGATTGTCTTAACAGAGCCAATCACAAAGTCGCTTTTTCATTTATGAACTAGCATTACTACCTATTGTTTAATACTTATCAATTACTCTCTGTTTGGACAGCATGGTAAATTCTAGACAGACAGAAAAAAGCGACTCTCCATTATCTTTGGAGAATCGCTTTTTGTTTTTCAATTAAGCTTCCAACCGGGCTCGAACCGGTGACCTCTTCCTTACCATGGAAGCACTCTACCTAACTGAGCTATGGAAGCAAATTAACATAAAAATGGCTCCGAAGGTAGGACTCGAACCTACGACCAACCGGTTAACAGCCGGTTGCTCTACCACTGAGCTACTTCGGAACGTCTAGATATAATTATAGGTAATGTAACAAACTTTTTCAAGTATCAATTTCTTTCATTAGTATGTTTTTGTACCGTTATTTTATACAGCTTTTTTTAAAAAAGAATATAAGAGAAAATAACCACGGTAACTATACCATGGTTATTTTCTTGTAAAAGGAGTTTTAGTTTACTCTCGTTTTACGTAGAATTTCTGCTGATTGATTGAATAGCTTAGTCTCTTCTTCATTCAACTTTAAGGTAGGAATTTCTTTCACACCCTCGTATGTTACAACGGCTGGGACACTCATATAGATATCTTCTTGGCCATATTCGCCGTTCAATAAACAAGAAACTGGAAGAATAGAATGCTCGTTATTGAGAATTGCCTTCGTGATTCTTGTTAAGCACATTCCTATTCCGAAATTCGTAACACCTTTACGATTAATAATCTCATAAGCAGCCCTACGAACTGCGTTAAAGATCGAGTTGAGTTTTTCTTTATCATTTGGATTATTTCGTCTTTCCAAGAAATCTTCCAGCGATTCTACCCCAATATTAGCTTGACTGAATACAGCTAGTTCACTATCACCATGCTCACCGATGATAACTGCATGAACATTCCTTGGATCTACTTCAAAGTACTCTCCTAAAAGTACCTTGAAACGAGCTGTATCCAAGGTAGTTCCTGAACCAATGACCTTGTTCGCAGGCAGGCCGCTTTCCTTGTATGCTACATAACTCATCACATCAACTGGGTTGGAAGCAATGAGAAGAATTCCATCGAAGCCGCTTTTTTTAATCTCCTGAACAATAGATTGCATAATTCGAGTGTTGCGTTCTACGAGTTGTAATCTCGTTTCACCAGGCTTCTGGTTGGCTCCGGCCGTAATAACAATTAGTTGTGCATCCTTGCAATCCTCATAGGTACCAACACTAACTTTCATGTTCGTTGTTGCCACTGCCATACCATGCACAAGGTCCATTGCTTCACCCTCTGCTTTTTCTTTATTAGCATCGATTAGTACAAGTTCAGTAACAACCCCTTGGTTAACTAGACTATATGCATAAGCAGTACCAACCGCACCGCAACCAACTAAAACAACTTTTCTCATTAAATCACCTCATATATAGAATCAAAAATAGTCAGATATACATTCAACGCTCGCTGTTAGTATGTCTTAAATTAAAGTATTTATTACACCAGTAAAAAGTATGTCGCACAGTAATGACTTGTATGTACTAAGAGTGAACTACTATTTTTAGGTAACCCTTTTCACATTACACCTGTCCATCCAAATTTAAGCTAGATCCAGAACAGTGTTCCATTTTGATTAAAAATTGGTTCAGGTGATGTAGTTGAACATACCGTATAGATGGTTCCAAATGGGCAACTACTTCTTCATATGTATCGCCGAATGCAATCTTTATTATAGTAGCTTATATTAGGGAGCGCAAACTTCCTTTTCTGTCCACAAGTCCTATGTTACAACAAATCATAGATGATTTTTTTGGAAATTAGATACAACTATTTTGCGCATAAATGTCGAATTTTATGTACGGGATTAAAAGATTTCCTTTTTAACTAAGAATTTTTTAGTCTGCAAAGAATTATTATTTTACTATCCCCATTATAACTTTTTTATATTGATAGGAATGCGGCACTGATATCCATTTATTTAGTCTGGCACGAACGAGAGTAAAATCGGCTTGTCTGAGAATAAATGCTCCGGGAACGAGAGTATTACTGCTGAATGAGAGTAAATCTGCTCTATCCTAGAGTAACCCACGGCTATACGAGAGTAACCACCATCTATCCGAGAGTATTGCTCCTCTGAACGAGAGTAAATCTTATGATGTCTCTGACAGGGATAGAATTTTGGAATCCTTCGCTTATCTAGGAGACTGGCAAGTTTCGGCCATGCCCTTCACCATACTAGTTTCATCTATTTATATAGTAGTTGCCGGGTGGGAGACTGCCTCGGGATGATTATGTACATATAATTGTGTAAAAGTGAAAAGTCATATAAATTCCTGGGTAAATGTTAGTGTGCGACCAAAAACA
>NZ_JBXEOV010000024.1:0-37001 GCF_056856695.1 Psychrobacillus sp. Z16_25
GGTTAGTGCGCGAAACTCATAATCTACTGCGCGGTATAACTTTTGGAGAGAGGCTACTGCTCGATTTCGGGATGTTAGTGCGCGGAAAAGAGGGTCTAATGCTCGGAACGAGAGGGTTACTGCGCGAAACTCATAATCTACTGCGCGGTATTTTTTTCGGGAGAGGCTAATGCTCTATTCTGGGATGTTATCGCTTGGAAAAGATGAGTTTAGTAGAGAAAGAGCTGACAACGCACCGGAGGACCCTTTAGAATCAAATAGGTCCCGAGAACGATGTACTACCATCGTTCAAGGGACTCTTATCGTCTACATACCTTTTTTTCTACATACATAAACCATTTCATGGCTATTTGGGTGAATAGGAGTACTTTTCCAATCTCCATATGCCCCGACCACATCAAACAAATTGCTCTCTAAAAGGCGTTCCATCTCCTGGGGATATGTATACCGCAAACTAATATGTGTTCTACTCTCTTCATTGGTATTCTTGGTTCTTCTTATCGTTGTATAATGTTGAATTTGCTGGAGAGCATCATATTCACTAATTGTATAGACATCGATTTCCTTCACTTGCGCCCTATCAACATAAGTCTTCCAATACTCCTCGACTGGTGGCTGCAAAAGCTCTTCTGCGTGAGGGAACCGAATTCCGAAAATGAAGATCCCTCCTTCCTCTAAATGTCGCCATACCGACGATAACACTTGGTTTTGTGCTAGATTCGTATGAAAGTGCTGAAAGGAGTTTCCAACCATATACATAAGCGAGCTTTTAAACGGTACGTCTAATTCGGTGCAGTCCTGCTCCACCCATTCAATTTCCAGTCCCATTGCCTCTGCCTTCATCTTTGCATGTGCAAGCATCCCACGATGTATGTCGACTCCTATGATTTTATGGCCTGCAGCAGCCAACGGGATTGTCAGCCGACCTGTTCCACAGGCAAGGTCTACTATAGTACCTTTCTTTTTACTTGCCCAATTCAGTAATAAAGGCAACTCTCCTAAATAATGATTATTTTCCTCATCGTATGAAAGTGGATTATCATATTCTTCTAAGTTATTCATATAACCATCCTTTCACCTTTTCTTCAAAACCCGGCTGCATCCATGCTAAAATGGCTTCTTTTTCTCCGTGCTTTTCTATATAATCTTCAACAAATTGTGTACCAAGGAGATAAGCTAATCTACTATGACCGAATGTTTTCCCACCATTTATCGAAAACCATTCAAAAAAGAGTTTCGACCTATCTAATCTCTCGTAATCTCTTAGAAAAGCTTGTTTAAATTGTCCTAGATGGTCTTCATTAAATTCCTTAGACCACTCTAAGTCTTTATTGCCATAACTTAAATAAATAGACGGGTCTAACCCTGGAACAATCTGCTTGGACAAATAAGTCGCTACACCTTCTCTATATAACCAAATAAGTGGCTCTGTCCATTTCGCAGTACTCCAGTCCATGCCCGCCCGGTCACTCAAAATATTTTGAGCACAATGTCCAAATTCATGTGCTACGATCAATCGTAAATGATTAGGCACGGGAGAAAGCTTTTCAAGTGCAAACGTGATATTCGGTATAATCTGCTTATATGTGTATGCGTTCGAGCCGAAGCCTCCAACGATATAGTTCACCTCAATCGGAAAAGAAATGTCATACTGCCGCTCATAGGACGTGACTATTTCTTCTAAAATAGGCTTTATATGATGATGTACTTGCTTGATAGACTCGAACGCGCCTGGGTATCTCTCAATAGATTGTAGATGTCTCTCCTCAGTATCCTTACAATGCCCAGAAAAATATTCGTTAAAAATATCTGGATACTTACCGTAATACTCACGTAGAAATGAAATGGAAGGCTTATAATTATGTAAAAAGTATGGAACTGTGTCGATTATTTTCATAATCCTTCTCCCTTTATGTATGCCATAACCTCCGAAAAATAGCCTTCTAAAGGCTTACTCGAATCCACTGTTAGATAGGTATGGTTCATCGGTTTTTTACTTTGCCTCAAGGCTTGCTGAAAGGCCTCCTCTGAAGTGACTTCCTCTATTTGACTAATCATTCTTTCTCTTGTGCGAAGCCTGTGGTTTATTTCCATTCGATCCTTTAAATTAACTTCTATGTATTTGTAAGAAACTCCATATTTAGAGGATAGAAAAGTCCCCTTGTCTATCATTTCCTCATACAGACAGGGAGCATCGAAGATCACCGAATGACCCTGAGCCAAATAAAAATCAATAAACGCCCAATCGAGGTCATAAGCTATGGGACCTGTCTTCTCGATGTGTTCTCCATGCCTTTCCAATGAATGGAGTATAGCTGATTTACCAATATCATGATCCACTATCACTGCCTTTGTTTCTTTTGCTATGTGTTTCGCTAGTGTCGACTTTCCTGAACCAGGAAACCCAGACATTTGTAAAAAAAACATCATTCACCATCCTCCCCCTTCTATACTTCTCCTATAGATGAATTATTTCCTGCAAAAAAAAACTGACGAACCTAAGGAACGTCAGTTTTTTATCTTTACCGCTGAAAGGAATTACTTTTTCTTCTTTTTAGAGTTTGTTCCTTTATTGTCTGATGCCTTTGTAGCAGAATCCTCTACAATGATAATTTCATCCTCTTCAGCAAACTCTGTTTGATAATTATATCCTCGAGCTTGGCGACCTTTTTTGCTATCATAGCTAGAGCTTTCTTGCTCATCCTCATCTGGCAGAAACAATAGAGGAATAGAAACAAGACCACCGATCCCTACAAGAGCATACACCACTCTTGCAAATGCGGAAGTTTGCCCACCAAAAATAGCAGCAACTAAGTCAAATCTAAAGAATCCAATAAGTCCCCAGTTAATCGCACCGATGATTACTAGAGCTAGAGCAATCCTAGTTATTACTCCCATGGATATACACCTCCTTCGTTTTTCTTTGCATAGCAAGTGGAAAATGCTTTCCTTGAATCCTTAGCTACGATGTTCTACTAAGTCAATCGCTCCTAACACGATGTGCGCTAGACCAAATCCTATAATAGAGCTCGTGATTAATGGTGAAATGTTCCGATTGCTTCTTAACACAACTCCAGTAGTTGTAACTGCAGTACCTAGTACCGTTGGAATCAATCCTTCACGTACCTTTTCCATGAAGCCACCCCTCTCATTAATTTACTAAGATTCTCCCTTATCTTTTGCAATAAAGAGGTGTTTATACTTACAGATGATTCCCTTTAAAATATTCACTTTTTGACTTTTTACTTCATGCTATAATGTAACTGGTAAGAAAGGGGATTGGGAAATGTTCGCTGTTATTGCTTTATTCGACAATAATACCGAGGAAAATATTCAAAATATTTGGAGGGAACTGAGAGGTCAATCAATTTCAGCATACGCCTTTGAGGTAGAAAATCGTAAGCCTCATCTAACATTAGCCAGTTATTCAAGCTTAGATTTAGATGAATTTATTAAAGAGGTTGATCATTTTTATGATAATAAAGCAACGATTCCAATAACGTATCAATCCATCGGAACATTCTTAGGTACGGGAATTCTGTATCTTGCTCCAACTATGACAGAGGAGCTTTTCGCCTTACATCGTTCGCATCACCAACATTTCGGCTTATTATCAGATTCAGATTCCTTATATGCTCCTGGGCAATGGATTCCTCATTGCACCATCGCTAATAGACTTTCTAACAAACAGTTGCTAGCTGCTTACTCCTATTGTCTTCAACAGACTAAGATTGAGGGCAGAATTGAGGCTATCTCCGTTATTGAGATACTGGATAACGGAAAGGTAAACACTATTTTTACGAAGGAGCTTCGTTAAATGTTTATATAACCTTCCCTTTTTTAAAGCCCAATTTTGTCTCTGAAATAAGAATTGCCCCCCGCAGTCAGCCTTCCAGTTATCAGCTCGTTTAGTAGTAATACAGAAAACACAGTTCCCCATAGAGATTCTGTAGACAAAATGATTGCCGCTTTTCCGTTATATATTTCTGTGCGATTATCTGCATGAAATAAACCAGGGTTGTTGAAAATACTTCTAAATAGAGAAGCGTTAATAAGCCAGATGGCTCTACTGTAAAAGAAGCTTCTCCCTTCATCACTACAACTATATAACCAATGGCTGTAGCCGTAGCCATTTGAACGATGGTGAGAACGACTGGATTTTCCTTCTGCACAAAGATAGAGGTATAAAAATTGTGAAAAGCTAACCCTATAGTTTAAAGGCAGTATATAAAATAACTCCTAATAACACTCCTTTTAATAAAGAATCTTTCTTTATCTTTTTCGTATTTTTTATAAAAAATACGTTCAAAATATTTTTCCTATTAAGAATCTCCCCGCTAGTATTTGATAAGGGGTGAAGTGCTTTAAAGCTATCGTAATATCTACCAAATAATAGCAGTAGTAACTAGTAAAAGCTCTCCTACTTATTTTGGCATGATACACCCGCCCCTATTAAAAAAGAGAACAAACCAGTTAGGTTTGTCCTCTTTTCTTTAAAGTACTTTTTCTAAAAATGCTTTGGCTCTATCTGATTTTGGTTTTACAAAGAATTCACTTGGTGGTGTATCCTCTACAAGTATTCCTTCATCTAGAAAAAGAATACGGTCTGCAACTTCTTTCGCAAAGTTCATCTCATGTGTCACGATTACCATCGTCATTCCAGATTCAGCTAGATCCTTCATTACATCTAGTACCTCTTTTACCATCTCAGGGTCTAGTGCAGAGGTTGGCTCATCAAATAGCATAACGCTAGGATTCATTGCAAGCGCACGAGCAATTGCTACACGTTGCTTTTGACCTCCTGATAAACGGTTCGGATATTCATTCCGCTTTTCATAAAGTCCAACCTTACGGAGTAGCTGATCAGCCGTTTGAATTGCCTCTGCCTTTGAAACTCCTAGCACTTTTATCGGAGAATAAGTAAGATTTTCTAAAACAGTTTTATGAGGAAATAAATGAAAATGCTGAAACACCATTCCTACTTTTTCTCTGACCTTCATAATGTTTGTTTTAGAGTCAGTAATTACGTCACTACCGATAGAGATGCTCCCACTAGTTGGCTCCTCTAAAAGATTTAAGCAACGTAAGAAAGTAGATTTTCCTGATCCAGAGGGACCGATAATGGCAATTACTTCTTTTTCTTTAATTTCCGTGGAAATATTTTTTAACACTTCATTTTTTCCAAAGGATTTATATAATTGTTCAACTTTAATCACTTCTACTCATCCTCTTTTCTAGCATTTTTCCAAGGAACGTTAAAATGATTGTCATGATGTAATAAATAACTCCCGCAATCATTAGAGATTCAAGATATCGATAGCTGTCCCCTGCTACGATATATGCACGTCGCATAATATCTAGTGCTCCAATGACTGTTACAATAGCCGATTCTTTATTCAACGTTATGAATTCATTCATTAGCGCAGGCAAAATATTTTTCATGGCCTGTGGTAAAATGATATCCTTCATCATCTTACTGTAAGGAATCCCTAATGCAAGAGAAGCTTCCATTTGTCCCTTATCCACTGCATTAATACCTCCACGTATAATTTCGGAGATATACGCTCCAGAGTTCAAACCGAACGCAATAATAGCAGCTGGCATAGGATCGATGTTTATCTCGAACATCTGTGGAAATGCATAATAAATAATTAACAGCTGAAGAACTAGTGGTGTTCCTCGGAAAATAGAAGTATAAAAATCTGCAAGTACTTTTAAAAATGTTATTTTCCCTATTTTACACAATGCTAGCAAAATACCGAGAATCAACCCGATAACTGTAGCACCTAAAACTATTTGAACTGTAATACCTATTCCTTTTAAAATATAAGGAATAGAGGGTACGACTGCAGTAAAATCAAACAAATCGTGACCCTCCTTTCTATCAAACTATATTATTCTGCTGCATCTACGAACCATTTTTGTCTAAGCTCTTCAATTTTTCCTTCATCGACTAGTTCTTGAATTGCTCGGTCAAACTCAATCTTTAGATCACTGCCTTCTGGGAAAACAGCAGATTTGTAATCAATTTCATCCTCAGCAACTGGGAAGAAAGTTAAATCTTTATTACGTTTCACATAATTTTCTGCTACGATATCCTCAATAATTGCAGCATCAAAACGTTTTGTCATTAATTCTTGCACAACCTCAGGAATTAAGTTACGACTTTCTACGGTAACATCTATTTCTTTCGCTAATTCATCAGCCATATCCTCTTGAATGGAAGAAACCTGTGCTCCAAGTGTTTTCCCTGCTAAATCCTCTACGCTTTCAATTCCGCTGTCTTTTCTTGTAACGATCATTTGCACTGTTTCGTTATAAGGCTCGGAGAAATCTACTACTTTATCACGGTCTTTAGTAGGAGTCATACCTGCTAAAACAAAATCAACCTTTCCTGCTTGAATAGCAGGGATTAAACCGTTGAAGTCAATGTTCTTAATCTCAACATCAAAACCTAGTTTTTCCCCAATTAAATTTGCAAGATCAATATCGAATCCAATAATTTCTTCGCCTTTTGCTGTATCAATGTACTCGAATGGTGGATAGTCTGCTGAAGTACCCATTACTAATACTTTTTTGTCTTCA
Organism: Psychrobacillus sp. Z16_25; assembly: GCF_056856695.1. Classification (NCBI taxonomy): domain Bacteria; kingdom Bacillati; phylum Bacillota; class Bacilli; order Caryophanales; family Bacillaceae; genus Psychrobacillus; species Psychrobacillus sp. Z16_25. Next base: position 6,586 of record NZ_JBXEOV010000024.1, read on the forward strand.
TTAGAATCTGGCGATACATCGCTTCCAGATGTTTGTTCCTTATCACTAGTACCACAAGCAGCTATTAATAAAGCTACAAGTGCTAGCATCATTAAGAATAATTTGTTTTTCATTTTCTCTAACTCCTTTTTATTTAGTCTCATTCATATAGCGTACAATTGCTTTTTCTAGCATTTCTAACCCATCATCAATTTGTTCCTTTGTAACTGTTAATGGAGGAATCATCCGAATTACTTCTCCTGCATTTCCACAGAAGTAGAATAGAACTCCTTCTTCGAGTGCATAATCAAGTATCTTCATGCAAGTTGCTCCGTCCGGTTCACCAGTTTCTACACGAGAGATTTCAATCCCAATCATCAGACCCGCTGAACGAACATCACTGATTATCGGATATTTCTTTTGAAGAGCCTTTAGCTTACTCGTTGCATATGCCCCAACTTCTTTAGAGTTTTCAACCAATCGCTCTTCTTTCAGAATATCTAAGGTTGTTAACGCTACCGAACAGGCAATTGGGTTACCTCCAAAGGTTGTTCCATGCATCCCTAACGGCCATTTTTGCATTAATTCCTTTGATGCTACTGTAGCACTTAAAGGCAGGCCAGAAGCAATTCCTTTTGCAATTGCCATAATGTCTGGTGTTACGTCGAAATATTGTGCGGCAAACCATTCACCAGTTCTACCAAAGCCAGTCTGCACTTCGTCAAAAATCAACAAGATATTATGCTGATTGCAGATTTCTCGAACCTTCTTTATCCAGGCCTTCGGTGGGATAATATAGCCGCCTTCTCCTAAGATAGGCTCCAATATCACGCATGCAACTTCTTCAGGTGTCACCTGATGCTTAAATAGTCTTTGGAAATCTTTTTCTAGCTGCTCTACACAATAAACCTCTGGATCCATTCCTTCTGGACAGCCCTTTACATCCGCATAAGGAATTTGATAGGAAAGATGGGATGGCTGAAGATACTGTCTATATTTGCTCTTCGAGGTAGTTACCCCTAAAGCACCCAATGAGCGTCCATGGAAGCAACCCGTAAAGGATATAACGTATGGCCGCTGAGTAACAAATTTCGCTAGTTTCAAAGCTCCCTCAATGGCCTCTGTTCCACTATTAGCAAAAAAGAAGCAGTCTAGTTTTCCTGGAAGCACCTCTCCGAGATTTTTTGCTAGCTGTAAAATGGAGTCATACATGATGACACCTGAAGGACCGTGTACCAGTTGATCTGCAGCATCCTTGATACTTTGGACAATCCTAGGATGTCGATGCCCTGTATTTGTTACAGCAATGCCGGAGGTAAAATCGAGATATTTTTTACCATCGACTCCGTAATAGTAGCAGCCCTCTTCCTTTACTATCGGGATGTTGGGATGATCTTTTGCCATACTCGGCGCAAGGTAATCTCCCATATTTTCATATAATGCTAGCCAGTCACTCATTTCAACACACCTTAGCTTTCTATCTCTTAATGAATTTCATATGATTAATTGTTTTCTAATATTTATATATATTATGCCTTTATGTATAAATATACAAGAGGGTTATTGAAATTAAATTAAAGTCTAAATATGTAAAATTTTCAAATAAAGAAGAAGCAGGGGCAAAAGAACAAATGAAAGCGTAGTTGCTTTCTTACTTTTTACACCTTCGGTTCTTCGCTCTGCTGACGCTTTCCGTGGAGGCCAACAGGATGTTGGTCAGGAAAACGTTGTCACACGATGTGACGTTCTTAGTTTTCCTTCCTTCAACCTCCCTCGGTGCTCCTGTCGCTCCGCTTTCGTCGCAAATAAATTTGCTTTCCCACAGGAGTCGTCAGCGCTGCTCCGAACCAATAGGGATTCCTACTAATGCTAAGTTTTGAACAATAAATTTTAATAATAATAAAATTAATAATACCTATCTAGAAATGAATAGAGCTTGTCCAGCTTCTTTCTTCTGTCTAATTTACTGGCTCAGTGTCTCGGTTTCGTCATACGCTTTCCGCTGGCCAACTCAAGAAAACACTACTACTAGCTATGACGTTCTCCTATTTCACCCTTAAATAAGCCAGCACTCAACACTTATACATGTAGCTGTGCTGGCTCACTTTTCTTCTTTTGTAGATTGGTACTAACTACCTCTTAGAAATTTTGATAAGTATCTAGGGATTGCCTTAGTATGTACAGCCAATCCTTTATTCCTTTATTGAGTCACTTAAATATGTTCTGATATTTCTCGGACTAATTGCCAAGTACCATTTATATTCTTCCAATCTTCGATTGTGAAGAATCTAGCAATTTCCTTAAGATCATTTTCAATAACCAATTCGTAGAACACAACATAAGCGTCTTGGCTTCTTTGACGAATGACACGATTTTCAAATCTCTTATTGGCTCCCTTGAGCTCCTTTACTGATTCTCTCATTCCCATAATTGCTTCTTTACAATCATAGAACTCCGGTTTTTCGGAAAATCCGTTGAAAGAAGTGACATAATATTCACTTGCCATTATTTCAAGCTTGGATGTATCAGCTGTTTGCATTGCTTGCTCCCAGTTTTCAATAAACTCATCATGTGTCTTGGTGAATTGAGTTAGTGATTCTTGCAATAGTTGCTCCATCTTTGTTCATCCCTCTCCATTCGTAGTCTAAAATACTGTAGAGAAGTGAATCTCTCCAGCCAGTCTTTAACAACATATTGTTACGCTTCTTTCCCTCTAACGTCATTCCTATTCTTTCTAATACTTTCGCAGAACCTATGTTTCTAGCATCACAAGTGGCATGTATGCGATGTAAATGAAAATTTGCAAATCCTATTTCTAGTAGCTTGCGTGCTACTAGAGTTCCAATTCCCATCCTCCAGTAATCTGGATGGACCACATAGCCAATTTCGGCACTTAGATTGATTGGATCGATATGAAACAGCTCTGCAGCTCCAATTACTTTATCGCTACTTGTTTCTTTAATAGCATAAACGTAACGAGAGGGCTGGTCTATTTTGGCATGCTCTATTATCTGCTTTATGTAGGTTAAGGTATCCTCTTCTGTATTTGTTCCCCATTGCTGATATCTACTAACTTCTGGCAAAGAGGCATAGGAGTGAATGTCTCTCCAGTACTTCATCTCCATTTTTACTAACCTAACGTCATTACTATCAATAGATTTATTCAAGTCGGACACCCTCCCCTAACTCTCTATTATTCTTCATACGATTGGGGATTTCCTCCCTGTCTCCCTACTATTTCTGCATATCCTAGAGATATGGGAGGGATAGAATGACAAACAAGTATTTAGATTTACTTGCTTACTTTGGTATCGGAGGAGCGCATCCTGGAGGTTTTCCTTTAACGCAGACTTTATTGCATGATACCTTGCTCCAACCAACTGATCATGTATTGGAACTTGGCTGTGGTACTGGACAAACCGCTGAATTTATTTCGAAAAATTACCATTGCCAAGTCATAGGGGTAGATAATCATCCAGTTATGGTGGAAAAGGCACAAGAACGTTTAAAGGACAGTATATATCCGGTACAAATTTTGTTAGGTGATGCTGAACAAATGCCTTTCCCTGATGAAAGCTTTGATTTTATTCTAGCTGAGTCTGTTCTCTCCTTTACGAATATACCTGTTACGATACAGGAGGCTGCCAGAGTGCTAAAGCCAGGTGGAAGATTGCTCATCATAGAAATGACTGCTGAGCAACCCCCTACAGAGGAATTACAAGAGGAAACAAAAAAACTTTATGGTATTACTAAGCTATTAGTAGAAAGCGAGTGGGAGAACTACCTACAAAAAGCAGGGCTTACATTGTTACCTATAAAGAAGTCTACCGATATGGAGCCAACGGACTTGGAGGACATCAGACCTTCCGATAATCTGGATCTATCACTTTATGATGTTTGGAATCAACATAACGATTTTTTAGCGAGGAATGGAAATCTGGTAGGTTATAGAATCTTTTTCAGCAAAAAGCTTTAATACGTGTAATCCGATCCTAAAATTATTTCATTTGCAGATTTTGTGTACAGTTCTTGTGACTTGAAGGGACCCTTATTTTTTACAAAGGAGTCTACAATTTGATACCCCAGATGATAGCCAATCCAACGTGGATACGGAGTACGAGGCTGACCAAAGAGATAAAGGCGATGATTTTGTAGGCCTTTTCTTTTTAAGGCTGGAACAAAGTGCTCCTTCCATATTGGAAGCGCTTGATCTTTTGTATAAAGATTGGCCCATGGTCCTAAAAAATCTTCTCCACAAGTTTCTTTTACAGCGAACTCTCCCATTCCTTCAATGATAAGCGAATCGCGTAATTTTATCTCTTTGGGGGCCAGATTTAAAAATTGGAGTCTACAAGCATGGTTGTACTCATGAGCAAGTAATGCAATTATTTCTTTCTCTTTGATTTCTTCCGCAAAGAATAAAAACAGAGCATTTTTATAAGCAATGCCATTTCTGTTTACTTGTTCCTCAGAAGGCATCTTCGTCTGCTGTAATGGAAAAATATAAATAGGAATATCTGGACCATTCCATGTGTTTTTTAGCTTTTGATACTCAGTTTCTACTAGCTTCCAAACCCGCTGCTCTTCCATTTTCTCTATTTTTCCTTTCAACGTGCTCCATTCCTCTGGCAAAAACATCCCCTGACTAATTAACTCGTGTTGAAGGGCTTCGACTGGGATATTAGGAAATAATTCAGCTAGAGGCTCACAAAAAATTTCGCGATGGAACTTTCTTGCTCCTCTTCCAGATTGTTGCTCGCACTTACTTACAAACTCCTTCAACGACTTTTTTGTAGAGTTCACTGACATGCATCCATTCCTTTCGATTGAATAGGTAGTATTCATAAATCTTAGTATCATGTCATCTACAAGTAGTGGACGATTGTCCATTACCTTGGTCTAAGTGGTTGCATATGTTACTACACATACTTGTATGTAATTTTGGAAGAGGGGAGGAGAAATTTAAATGACTCATTCACAAGCTTATAATATTTGTTGCCAACATCATGGAAAAAGAGTTCGGATTACTTGTAAAGATGGAAAAGTTCATGTTGGACATATAACAAGAGTCGATGATCGCATGGTATGGATTCGACCTGACAATCACGGTGGCTACAGCTGGGGCTGGGGCTGGGGTGGACCTGGCTTTGGTTATGGAATTGCTTTAGGAGCTATTGCAGGTGTCGCACTTGCTGGTGCTTTTTTCTGGTAAAACCTCTTCACTCAAGACCCTGGAACAAAACAATAGAACAGCACTTGCGATTTTATATTTTTGATGAAGCGTAAGTACTTTCTTACTTTTAAAATGTTTGGTTCTTCACTGCGTCGGATGCTTTCCGCGGGCACGGCTCGAGCCTGTAGTCTCTCCCTCGTGCTGTTCCCGCAGGAGTCACCGACGCTGTTCCGAACCATTAGTAGTAACTTCTAATAAATAAATCTTGATAAGAAACTGGTAAAAAGAATGTATAACAAATCTCAAAAAATTATTTTGTACCATTCTCTTTCACTTAAGAATTCGGTTCTGGCCCAGCCTCTTTCTCCTGTATCATCCTGATTCAAGGATAAATTTCAGGCTGTATTATTGAATTTTCCCTTCTTCTTACCTTATTCAAATTGGGGAAGAATGTTTACAAAAATCTAACCCAATTGATGGTGACACTAGATGATAAAAGTTAACGGTGTTAACTTGGTACGCATACTCTGGTTCATTTAAATTTTTCTATTTGCTGTTCAATATCCTGCATAACATCATATGCACCGTCCGATTTGTTCGAACAGACTACAACCTGGACAGAAGAATTTGGATAAAAAGCAGAGTGGAAACTGACACCTGGATCATACCCCATGATATGATATTTAAAAATTCCCTTTTCTTTTTTCTTTATCCATACTCCATAACCGTAATAGCTATCCGCATTACCCGAAGGAACATGTGGCTTTAAGAGTATGTTCGTATATTCTTCTTGAAGTAATCTGTTATCGATTAGTGCATCCCATAGCTTCCCCATATCCTCTATTGTTACAAAGGCTCCTCCATCGGAACCGCCCTTTACAGGTAAGGAGTATATATTCGTTTTCCATTGCCCGTTTGGAAAATCAATGTAACCTAATGCCGTGCTTTGCGGTAGCGCATCCAGTTCAAAGTAGCCAGAACTGTTCATGTTTGCTTTTTGAAAGATACGTTCTTCTACAAAATCTGAAAATGACATCCCACTTGCTCTCTCTACTATTAGACCAAGAATTATGTATCCTGCATTGTTATAGTGGAATTTTTCTCCTACCTTTGACTTCATCTGGTGTTCTTGAAATAAAGGTAAGAAATCCTTTAAATTTCTTAAAAGATACATAGGATTCTCTATCCATAACTCTTCAAAATCATCCATTACTTCTTCATCAAAATAATCAGGAATACCCGCTGTGTGTGTTAGCAAGTGGTGAATCGTTATCCCTTTATCAAAGCTCGGGAAGTCAACATCTAAACAATCTTCAAGCCTCGTTTCGAAGGCTAGACTTCCTTCTTGCACTAGCTGGCAGATTGCTATGGCAGTAAAAAGCTTACATCCAGAAGCAATGCCATATCTTGTAGCAGAACTGTTCTCTATCCGTTCAGAGCGATTTGCATAACCCTCACTTAACTCTATGAATGTTTCTTTTTCTTTCTTAATCAAAATACCCCCTGAGAATTCTACCTCTCTACAGGTATCCTTTAATTCATTTAACATAATTAAACCCCCTCTCTATGAATATTCCATTAATAAGGGCATTAATCCTTTATCGAATTAATGCCCTTATTATAGAAATTGTCATCCAGTAGATTAAATTGCACTAAATCCTCCGTCGATTGGTATGACAGTTCCATTAATATATTTTGCTTCCCCTGTTAAAAGAAAGGCTACTAGCTCTGCAACCTCTTCAGGCTGTCCTAAGCGTCCCTGTGGAATAGTTGAATTAATGGCTTCAAACATTTCTGGATTTGCTGCTCTATATTCCTTAACCATAGGAGTTTCAGTGGATCCAGGCGCAATTGCATTGATTTGGATTCCTTGAGGAGCATATTCTGCTGCCAACGATTTTGTCACTCCTACGAGACCATGTTTAGTAGCTGAGTAAGAAACTACTCCACTTTGCCCAACAACACCCGCCGTTGACGAAGTATTAACGATTCTCCCTCCCCCATTTGCTATCATTTCAGGAAGTACATAATATAAGCCATATAAGGCTCCTTTTAGATTAATATCAAGAACGAGCTCTATTTGCTGCAGTGAATTATCCAAGAACTTTTTCCCTGGACCTGAAATTCCTGCATTATTAAAGAACATATCGATTGAGCCAAAGGTTTGCTTTGTTTCCTCGACATATTTCTTTACCTCTTCCGCTTTGGTTACGTCCGCTTTAATAAAGAGACCTTTAGCGCCTTTCTCCTCTATTAAACGGATTGTCTCATTTCCTTGTTCCTCCGAAACGTCTACAATTGTAATATTTACACCAGCTTCCGCTAGTTTTAGGGCAGTTGCTCGTCCTAACCCTCCGCCACCGCCAGTAATGATTGCTGTTTTAGTCATATGTAACCCACTCCCTTTCAATAGTTTTCTAATATAATTCCCTCGTTCTCCTTGATGAAACATAAAGTATTGAATGGAAAGGATTGATATGTATCCCAAATAAAAAAGGTATTCAAAAAGGAAGCCTCTTTGAATACCCTGTTTTATTATGCCAATGCTTGACTTAAATCCTCGATTAGATCTTCTACATCCTCAATGCCTACTGAAATTCGTACGAGACCATCTGTGATACCAAGCTCTGCACGACGCTCTGCAGGAATAGAGGCGTGAGTCATTCTAGCAGGCACAGAGATTAAGCTCTCCACAGCACCTAGACTTTCTGCTAGTGTAAAATAGTGAAGCTTTGCTAATAGCTCATCTGCTTTTTCAGCGCTTCCTACATCAAAGGAAATCATTCCACCAAAGCCTGAAGTTTGTTTCTTCATTAATTCATGACCTGGGTGTGTTGGAAGTCCTGGATAGAATACCTTGGAAACTGCAGCATGGTTATTTAAAAACTCTGCTATCTGCTGCGCATTGCTGTTATGCTCCTCCATACGAACACCTAGCGTTTTAATTCCTCTCATTAATAGCCAAGAATCCTGAGGTCCTAGAACTGCTCCTACAGAGTTCTGAACGAAATGAAGATCCGCAGCAAGCTGCTCGGAATTAACAACAACTAATCCTGCCACTACATCGCTATGACCACCTAAATATTTCGTTGCGCTGTGCACCACGATATCAGCTCCAAGTGCAATCGGCTGCTGTAAATAAGGAGTCATAAATGTATTGTCCACTATAGTTAATAGACCTTTTTCTTTTGCAAACTTTGCAATCTCCTCTATGTCTGTTACCTTCAATAAAGGATTAGTAGGCGTTTCTAAGAAAATGGCTTTTGTATTTTCTTTGATTGCTGCCTCTACGTTTGCAAGATCTCCAGTATCAACAAATGTAGAATCGATTCCAAAGCGGTTTAAAACCTTTGAAATGACACGGAATGTTCCTCCATACACATCATCTGTAAGAATGACATGGTCACCCTTGCTAAACATCATCATGATGGAGCTAGTTGCTGCCATGCCTGATGCAAAGGCAAATCCTGCTATCCCGCCCTCTAAATCACTGATTAATACTTCTAAAGCATGACGCGTCGGATTTCCTGTACGAGAATATTCATAGCCTTTAAATTTACCTACTGCCTCTTGCTTGTAAGTGCTCACCTGATAAATTGGTGTAGATACTGCTCCTGTTGCTTCATCGCCAAATATCCCAGCATGAATTAGCTTTGTTTTTGCACGCATGTATTTATTCCTCCTTGAATAGCTCATATACCTTCTGACTTAAATAACGCTCGCTGGAATCCGGAAAAATCGTTACGATATGACTTCCTTCCTTTGCACTCTCCGCTTCCTTTAAAGCGGCATAGAAAGCAGCCCCTGATGAGCTACCAACAAGAAGTCCCTCTTCCTTCGAAAGCCTTCTTAACTGATGAAAAGCATTTCTATCGCTTACTGTATGAATAGCATCAAAATAAGCCGTATCCATAAAGGTCGGTAGAAATTCCATGCCAATTCCTTCTGTCGCATGGGAGCCAGCCTCTCCGCCATTTAAGATGGAGCCCTCTGGTTCCACAATCACTGTTTTTATTTTAGGGTTTTGTGCCTTTAGATAAGTGGATGTTCCCATAAACGTACCACCCGATCCTGCACCAGCGACAAAAATATCAATGGTTCCATCTAAATCGTTCCATAGCTCGGGACCTAATGTCTTTATATAAGTATCTGGATTCGCTTGATTCGAAAACTGAGAGGGGGAAAAGGCATTCGAGATTTCTTCCACTAACTCTTTTGCCTTGTCGATAGCACCCTTCATCCCTAGTCTCGTTTCTGTATTGATTACCTTTGCACCCAATGCGCGCATAAGGGTTTGTTTTTCCAAGCTAAATTTTTCAGGAACAACAAAAATAACCTGATAACCCTTCCCGATTGCTGCTAGCGCAACACCAATCCCGGTATTACCAGCTGTGGGTTCAATAATAGTACCGTCTGGGAGAAGCTTTCCAGTTCTTTCTGCATCCTCAATTAAAGAAAGACCTAATCGGTCCTTCACACTTCCTCCTGGATTCATATACTCCAGCTTCGCAAAAATGCTGCATTTATTAGGTATCTCTATATGTGAAATCTCTATAACTGGAGTATTTCCTACTAACTCCTGCACGCTTTTTACAATTTTCATTTATGCTTCCTCGTTATAAATGACATGCCATTCATCTTTCTTTGCAAGCATTTGAGAAGCAATTTCCTTAGCCCCCTCTAAACTATGGCTTGCCGCCCAGCCACATTGCACTTCATTACAAGCTGGCACTTCTGTTGCTTGTAATACATCCTCTAATGTCTTCTCTAAAATCTCTAAGATTTCCTCATAGCTTTCATGATTAATAACGGATAGGTAGAAGCCTGTTTGGCAGCCCATTGGACTTAAGTCTACTACTTGGTCCGTATGGTTACGTATATTTTCAGCCATTAAATGTTCTAAGGAGTGTAAGCCTGGCATCTCCATATGCTCTTTGTTTGGTTGCTTGAAGCGGATGTCATATTTATATATCTCGTCTCCATGAATACCTTTCTTTTTACCAGCTAAGCGTACAAATGGTGCTACCACTTTTGTGTGATCAAGATTAAAGCTTTCTACATTCATTTTTTTCATGGTTTGTCGCTCCTTATTTTTTAGTTGCATCCATAATCCATACATAATCATTCATTTTCGAGAAGCTTGCTTGAAATCCTGCTTCTTCAAACAATTCTGTAAGAGTGGGAATCGTCGTGTAGTATTCACGCTCTAAATCATCCGCAACATTGTGAAAGCTACGGTCTCTTTCCTTCTTAATTTGCGCTTGCTTTGCATCCTCCGTAATAAAAGCAGTGTCTGCAAATACAACTTTTCCACCAGCCGGTAAAAGGCTAGCGTATACCTTTAATGCCTCTCCTTTTTCTTCATCCGTCAAATGGTGAAAAACAAAGGAGCTTGCAAAAGCGGTGATTTCTTTGTTTTGTATATCAAATTGGAGTAAATCTCCATCTATTATTTCATGGTTTGGAAACCTTTTTGCTGTCATTTCTCTCATCTTTTCGTTCGGCTCGATTCCGATCACGTCATTCCCAGCAGCTATAAGCTTAGCAGTTAAGTTGCCAGTTCCAGTGCCAAATTCCACGACGATTCCTGAAGCTCTTTTCATAACCTCGTCTAAGATAGCCTCATATCCTTCAAAAACATCTTTGTATTCCGGATCATTACCTGTCACAGAAGCATCATAAGAGTCTGCCCATTCATCAAAAATGTTTACAAATTCTCTGCCCATTGTTTAACCTCTTTCATTAAGGGTATTATTCCTAGTTGTTTACTATGAATTAAATCAACTATTAATAGTTATATCATATTCATCACCTGAATAAAAGAATTATAGTTTTCTATTCCCGTTTTTGGTTGTATTAACCAAAAAAATAGTTCCTCTCCATAACTTGGGGTTGATTTCCGTTTTGGCTGGACGCTTTCCAGGGGGCGCGGCTCCAACTAAATTGTTTCGGATGCTTCCGAAACAATTGGATTTTCCGCACGCGCTTATCCCCTAGGAGTCGCCAGCCGACACTTCAATCAACTTTTTCTTATATGTCAGCCCCCGACTTTTAGTGATTAACCAAAAATAGGTAACAAAAAGCCAAGGATTAGAATCCTTGGCATTGATTTTTCTATTTATATAGTTCTTTCCACTTTTATTTCAAATTCAGGGGATGTCACATATTCTTTGTAAGTGATGGATATCCCTCGTTTTTGTAAAAAGCTTCGAGGCGAGTACGGATGGCTGGTGCTGTAACCATCTGCAATACCTCTTCTTTTGGTACCCATCTCACCTCAGAGGTTTCTTCTGAGGTGGTGAGGACACCACCTATTGGGGTGCAAATAAAGTCCATCATCAGTTTAGTCGGAACATCTGTAACACCATCGTACCATTTATAGATCGCTGTATTCGAATAGACACCAATTAGTTTATCTACTGTTACATCAATTCCGCTTTCCTCTTTTACCTCTCGAATTAGTCCATCTATTATGTTTTCTCCAACCTCTATTTGTCCTCCTGGATAGACCCAGCCCCCATGCTCTGTCTTCACTAGGAGTAAATGTCCCTTTTCATTTACTACTATTGCCCCTGCAGCAACTATATGCGTTGGCATAATCATTTCTCTACCCCCTTTTTATTTAGATTGGGAAAAATATTGGAATTATTAGCAGCATGACAATCATCATGACAATTTGTAATGGAATACCTGCTCTCACAAAATCCATAAATTTATATCCTCCTGCTGTCATCACTAACGCATTCGTAGGTGACGCCACTGGAGTTGCAAAAGCCATACTCGAAGAAACGGCAATCGCAATTAAAAACGTATATGGGTTTGCTCCTATACTTATTGCAGCATTCATTGCAATAGGTGCGAATAAAACCGCAGTAGCCGTATTACTAATAAATTGTCCAAATACCATAGTGATTAAGTAAATACCTACTAGAACACCATATGGCCCAAAGCCACCTAAAATATCAATCATACCTTCGGAGAGAATGACCATTCCCCCTGTTTTTTCAAGTGCGGTTGCCATTGGTAGCATCGCAGCAATGAGAATCAAGCTTTCCCAGTTCATTTTCCCATATGCATCATCCATATTCCGCAAGCAGCCCGTGATGACCATTAGAACAGCTGCGATTAAAACAGAGATCACGGCTGGGAAGATCTCTAACACCATGAGGACGATCATTAAAAGCATGATGCCACCAGCAATAGGGGCCTTTCCACTTGCAGCGGCCATACCCGCATGCTCCTTTGGCTGCCCTACAACTACGACGTCTTGAACAGATTTGGATAAAAGCTCTATCTCATCCCATTCCCCTTGAACAAGAATGGCATCCCCAAACCGCAGCTTTACGTCACCCATATCATAGAGGATATATTCCCCTTTGCGGTTGATCCCCAAAATATTTAAGTTATATTTTTCACGGAAGCCAATCCCTGCTACCGTTTCATTAATGAGGCTCGAATGAGGAGTTAATAAAACCTCCGCTATTCCTAGTTGCTTAGATACAAGTGCATCGGCTACTGGATTTTCTTCTTCCGATCTTTCCAGCTGATAGTCATTGATGAACCTAGCTACTTCTTCTGCAGGCCCCTGAATATAAAGTTTATCTTTTTCGTGCACAGTGCTTGATGGTCCAGCCATTTGTTCATAAGTGATTGGAAGAATATTCAGCCCTTCCTTTGAACGTCTTTCGATTTTTAATATAGCTAGATGATATTTGGCAGGAAGCTTCATATCAGCTAGTCTCTTCCCAATCATTAAAGATCCAGAAGGAACAGTGGCTAGGTGTAGGCTTCCCTTTAACTTATATTCGTTTGCTAGCTGTTGAGGAGATAGCTTGTTACCTACCTTAACTGTATTTTTGTTTTTCGTTTTTGGCAAAACCCATTTCCGAGCAATTGCAAAATATAAAATACCTGTCAGGATTGCAATTATTCCTACAGGTGTGATTTCAAAAAATCCAAGTTTTTCATAACCATTATCTACAAGCACCTGACTAACAATTAGGTTTGCTGGTGTGGCAATCAAGGTTAATAGACCTGATAAGCTACTTATGTATGAAAGTGGTATTAAATAATTGGAGGGACTACTTTTAATACTTAGTGCAACACTTATTACGATCGGCAGCATAAGGGCAACAGTCCCCGTATTACTCATGAACGCACCAACACTACCAGTAATAACAAGTAACAGGATAAAAAGCTTTCCTTCACTATCTCCAGACCATTTAAGTAGTAGATTACCTGCTGATTTCGCAAGCCCGGTTCTCACAATACCGGCACCCACCACAAATAGCCCAGCTATCATAATCACTACGGAGTTAGAAAAACCCGCTAAAGCTTCCTCGGTCTCCAAAATCCCGGAGATAACAAAGGCTAAAAGTGCGCCAAGTGCAACAAGGTCAGCCCTCACTTTATTCGTGATAAATAAGATGATACTAATGATGAGAATTGTAAATGTTAAAACAAGTTGCATAAATAGATTCCTTTCTTCCTTTACTACTACTTATTATATAGGAAGAAGCGGTATCTACTCTATTGTAAACCCATTTCCTTTTCTTTCCTCTTTCTTCTGGTTTCCAGCATTTCATAATCCTTTGTTCTATTTATCTTCACATCGTTATCCAACCCAAACTGGTATAAGTGTGAATATATATTCTCTGGCTTAAAGTAATAAAGCTTAATGTCCATTCCCTTATGTAGCTTTAAAATAGCTGCTTGGTCCATCCAGCCCGCTCTCATAAATTTCAGTTCTTTTATATCCTCCAAAGAATATCTACGAGAATAGATCACAATATTGAATAGCTCTAGCTCGTATATAATGTGGTCCTCGTCAATTTCTAAGTATCTAGTAACCATCCACAATATAATAATTAACAAAGCTAAAGATAATAGTGGTCTATAGAAAGCTGAGCTAATAAAAGCTATAACATAGACGGCAACATATCGTGGATATCCTCCTCTGTACCAATTGGTTCTATCTATCCCTTTCTGTCTTACTACTAAAATTAGAGCAGAAATACATATAACAAAGAAAGATATCAAATTTAAAAGGTTTGATGCTGTCGGTTTAAAAGTCAGAGATAATAAGGGAAATAACATAGTTAGTAGATAAAAAACACCTAATACAGCCGTTCTAAACCCATTTTTCTTACAATATAGAAGCGCAGTCAGGAAGAATAAAATGCTTAGCCCATTAAGTACTGATAGCAAAACAATGCTATTTGGGATTGTTCCCAAGAAACCTAAGTTAAACAACCAGGCGGCAATAAGAAATATTGTCCCTAACGAGGTAAATAGTATAGTAAGCTTTTTCTCCATTATTAGCCTCCTTTTATATGTATATCATAAACCATTTTTGTTATAATTGTAAATAATCGGAAAAATCAAAGGAGGAAGGTTTTATTCGAAACCTGGAAAAGGAGTATCCTATTTTAAAGGAAGATCGACGGAGAAAAGAGCGAAAAACACAAACGATTAAAATGTGGATGTATTTAGGGATTGGACTTATAGCGATATTTATTAGGCTTTTACTTTTATAGGCAGTAGAGGTTAAACCAAACGGAAAGCGCTTATGATTTCATTTGATAAGAATCATAAACGCTTTCGTTTTTTGGTCTCCTAAGGTTCTCTTCTACGTCGGACGCTTTCCACGAGGATACCGGAGCACCGTGCGGAAAATCACATTGTTTCGGAAGCATCCGAAACAAGATGGAAAACTAAAAACGGCACATCGTGTGCCAACGTCATGATTTTGGCAAGCCTTTTTTATAGCTTTATTCTACAAAAAGAGACTTAATTCTTGGAGATGCTCTAAATACTCCTAAGACTTTTATAGAGTTAATCGTCTGCTTAGCTAGCTCCTCATCTATATCCTCACTTAAAACAAGCATTCCAATTACTTTAATAGATACTTTTTTATTGGATGCAGCTAATTTTTCAAGGTCACTTTTTGAGAACACACTTACTCCCATAACAAAGGATTTTAAATTAACAACCTGCTCTATCACCTGACTATGCGTAGAAAGCTGACTCCTAATAGAAGCCTTTATAAAGTCTGTTCGATTGGAGTAAAACCCTTGTTCCACTAATAAATCTACTTTTCCTAGCTCTACCACATTCATGTTTATCGTAATCTTTTCTGTTTCTGCCATCCGCATACCATCCCCTTACCATCTTTTTATTCATTATATTTGTCTTACACAAATTTCCATATAGTGCATTTTTACTATTTTCAGAATTTTATAATATTAAGATAATTACATTCCTAGTTGGAGAGCGGGAACAATAAAGAGGTTTCTGTGGTAATAATGAAATTGTAGAAAAAGGACTGGCAGGGGCAGATGCCTCTTGGAGAATCAAACTTAAAGAAACAAGATACTAATAGGAAAGGGTCCGTCTGGAAAGTCAATTTCAGACGGACCCTTTAGTCAGTACTTCGGAGCTTAAAAATTTACAGACTTGTTGATGATCGCAAGTAAACAGGCAAGTATCGCAAGTAATGCCATTGAAATAGCAAGTAACCTATCTAGCTTCGCACGTAACACTACACCTTGCGCAAGTATTCTATAAGAAACCGCACGTATTGGTAAACTTTTGTAAACACATTCTTCCATGCTACCACTTTTTCAATATCATATCCTTAGTAAATAGCTTTTTATAGCATAATAGACTTAATATCATGCTGGTAATGGCCGACGAGCTGGTAAACGTAAACATGATGAGGATTTGATAACGAACTGCTTCAATAGGATCCGCGCCGGCAATAATCATCCCCGTCATCATTCCCGGTAACTGGACTAGTCCCACTGTTTTCATAGCATCTATTGTTGGAATCATACTGAATTTCACGGAACGCTTTAGTACCTCTTGCACAGCCTGCCTTTCTGTTGCCCCCAACGAAAGAAGAGTCTCGATTTCTCCTCGTGCTGTTTCAGACTCTCTCTTAAGCTGTGTTAAGTACAGACCACAGGCAACCATGGCATTCCCTATCGTCATCCCACTTAACGGAATAATATATTGTGGAGTAGGTTCAATAATTTGAAGACCTAACAGTAGACCCATCATTAGAATTTCCATCGTAGCAATAGAAAGAACTATTCTCCAAAATATCCCCTCCATGCCTTTTGCACGTTTAGCAGCATTCTGTGCTGCTACGAGTATCATAATAGAAATAATACCAATGATAAAAAGTGTATTCTGTGATTCAAATATGAAATGCAGGATATATCCCACCGCCAGAAGCTGAACAGCCGATCGAACTGTGCCAACTGCTATGTCTTTTTCTAAGCCAAGCTTCTGCCAGACAGAGACTAGCATAGTTATAAGAACAAATAATAAAGTAAAGTTTAAGGCTAAGAAACTCACTCCGTCACCTTCATTTCACGAAAAAATGCATCTGTACTGATATCCTTCATTAGCATTCCATTTTCCATATACCATACTCGGTTACTTATTCTTATAGCCTGCTCCCAATCATGAGTGACCCAGATATAAGTAACTCCTTCTTCCTTATTTAATTTTAATAAAAGCTTTTCCACTTGATCCCTACTTTGTTGGTCAAGTGATGCTGTTACCTCGTCTAGTAATAATATACGAGGCCGTAAGAGCAAGGAACGAATCAATGCAAGCCTTTGCTTTTCTCCACCGGATAATAAACTAGCATCCTTGTTCCAACCTAACTCATCCAATCCCAGCTCCTTCATCCACTCTTTAGCCAGTTCTTCTTCAAAAGGGCGATTATGTATTCTACTAACTGTTTTTAGATTATCTTCAATGGTACCTGGAAGCATGGTACTTTGCTGAGCCACATATACAATGCTTGTCCTCCATTCCTGAGGAGGCACTTGTTTATATGAAGATCCATCCAAAATTACACTTCCATCATCAAACATATCCAAAATAGATAAGCAACGTAAAAAAGTGCTCTTTCCTTGCCCCGATTTACCCAATAGAGCAATTCGATCTTTTGAGCACACGTCCGAAGTTATATTTTTGAACAAGTAAGGTCTCGAAGCTTCCTTAGTTTCCCACCCTTTTTTCCCCACTTGTTTTATCTCTAATATTGCTGTCATAAAATCTGGTACCCACTCTTTCTCTTAACAAAATAAGATAGACAAACCATCATTCTCTGTCCAGAATATGCATATAATTTTATCATAATATACTTCAAATGTAGCTACTCCCCCCTTCATTCATATGTTAAAGTGGGAACTAGTGAAAAATTCTATAATAAAGGAGAGCAAAATGAATGGGTGGAAATCAGCAGCTACAACGAGGTCTTGAGCAGCGACATATCACATTAATGTCATTAGGAGCTGCAATTGGAGTAGGATTATTTTTAGGTTCTGCTACAGCCATCCAGTTAGCAGGTCCTGCAATCCTCATCTCTTATATTATTGGGGGGTTAGCAATATTTATCATTATGCGTGCCCTAGGTGAAATGGCTGTACATAATCCTGTTTCAGGCTCATTCAGTAGATATGCTAGAGACTATTTAGGTCCTCTTGCTGGATACATAACCGGATGGAATTATTGGTTTCTTTGGGTAGTCACTTGTATGGCGGAAATCACTGCCGTAGGAGTCTATATGAAAATGTGGTTCCCGGATACAGCTCCTTGGATTTGGGCATTGGCTGCATTAATTATTATGACATTAGTCAATTTAATTGCCGTTAAGGCATATGGTGAATTTGAGTTTTGGTTTGCTCTCATTAAGATTGTTGCAATAATCGCAATGATTGTTGTTGGATTAGGCGTCATTCTTTTCGGTATAGGAAACGGTGGTATCCCTGTTGGGATCAGCAATTTATGGAGCAATGGAGGGTTTGCCCCTAACGGCTTAACTGGTGTTCTCATGTCGCTTCAAATGGTTATGTTTGCTTATTTAGGTGTTGAAATGATTGGTGTGACAGCTGGAGAAGCGAAAAACCCTAAAAAAGTCATTCCACGCGCAATAGATACCGTGTTCTGGCGTATTCTTTTGTTTTATGTGGGAGCACTATTTGTCATCATGTCCATCTATCCATGGAACGAAATTGGAAGTAATGGAAGTCCCTTTGTATTAATGTTTGAAAAAATCGGCATCGGACCAGCTGCTGGAATTATTAATTTTGTTGTACTTACCGCTGCTTTATCAAGCTGTAATAGTGGTATTTTCAGTACTGGTAGAATGCTATTTAATTTAGCCGATCAAAAGCAGGCACCTGCTTCCTTTCGGAAAATTAGCCGTACAGGCGTTCCATCAAAAGCAATTGTCTTTTCCGCTTTGCTGCTTCTTATAGGAGTAGTTTTAAACTATCTAGTCCCTGAAAAAGTGTTTATATGGGTAACGAGTATTTCTACATTTGGAGCAGTGTGGACCTGGGGTATTATCTTAATATCTCATTTGAAATTCCGAAAAAGGTTGACTAAAGGAGAAGTATCAAGGCTTTCCTACAAGGCATTATTTTTCCCATTAGGATCATATCTAGCGCTTGCCTTTTTAGTATTAGTACTTGGATTAATGGCTTACTTTCCAGATACCAGAATAGCTTTAATTGTGGGACCTATTTGGATAATAGGGTTAGTATTCTTTTATTATCGAAACGGTTATCATAAGAGAAAATAGTAAAAAAGCCCTTCCGATTCGTAAATAAATCGGAGGGGCTTATTATGTTAGTAGCTTTATAGAAATTTTTCAAACCAACCTGTTATCTGCTCCAAACGGGTTTGGCGAAGATTTGGTAATCCTACTCGTGAGAGATTGTGATCTGCTTGAGGAAATCTTACAAAGCCAACCTCTTTCCCCATTGCCTTTAACGTAATATATAACTGCTGTGCTTGTTCGATTGGACAGCGGTAGTCGTTTTCGCTGTGTAGAATCAATAAAGGCGTTTCTACATTTGCGGCATATTTTAAGGGTGAAGCATCCCATAGTGCATCGATGTCTGTCATATCGGTTCCTATTTGCCATGGTGTGAAGTAATAGCCAATATCTGAAACTCCATAGAAGCTTATCCAGTTTGAAATGGAGCGTTGTGTAACTGCTGCTTTAAAACGGTTCGTATGACCAACAATCCAGTTCGTCATAAAGCCTCCATAGCTTCCACCAGTAACTCCTAAGCGTCCTTGGTCAATCCAATCATAGGTAGAAAGAGCATAATCCACTCCTGCCATAATATCCTCATAATCTCCACCACCATAATCTCCGCGAACAGCATCTACAAACTCTTGGCTATAAGAATGACTTCCTCTTGGGTTTACATAGAGGACTCCATAGCCTTGTGCTGCAAGCAGCTGCAATTCATGGAAGAAAGTATTCCCATACATCGCATGGGGACCGCCATGTATTTCTACCACTAGTGGATACTTTTCTCCTTCTACAAAACCTGCAGGCTTCATTAACCAGCCATGGACATCCCATTCTTTTACTCCTTTAAAGACAATTGCTTCTGGTTCTACAAGCTCTACCTCTTTCAGATAATCTTCATTAAAAGTAGTTAACTGTTTGCGCTCACCAGTCGACAAATTTAGCTGAAATAATTCCCCGGGAAATATTGGGGTGCTTATTGTTGCAATTGAGAATTTCCCCGCTGGATCTATGTCATACCCATATACATGCTCATTTTCAGGAGAAGCTGGATATATTTCTCCTTCTAATGTTGCGAAGTATAAACGAACGTCTCCCATTGTGGACAATTGAAAATATAAATGATTGTCCTTGGTCCAAATTACGCTCGGTGCACTTGCCCCTTGCTGGAGGTCACTTGCTGTATAATCTCCTACCGGAGCATCTAGTCCTTCTGTCAGCTTAATCGTTGTTGAATTTTTCGTATCAAACACATAAACCCCTGTATGTGTCGCATTTTGGAAAGCTCTATTCGCCCCAGCGAATGCTATATATTGATCATCAAAGGAAAACGCTGCATCTCCAAAATAGCCTTCCTCGTCCTTTATCGTAATTTCCTCTTTTGTATGAATATCTACTAGCAATAAAGGCTGTTTAAAAGAAAAATCTTGGTTTTCTTCACGATTAACACCCATCACTAGTTTTTTCCCATCGTGGGAAATTGCTTGGAGACTGTATTGGAAATCTCCTTCTGTAAATTGCGTAATTTCCTTGCTTTCTATTTCTACATAGCCTATCTGTTTATAGCTGTCCTGAGGAAGCAATCCTACTCCATCTGCATGATATTTCATTTTATCTACCACATATGCCTCAGGCTGCTTTTTTTCGTCTTTTTCCGGTTCATCAGACCAGCTTTTCCCTTTCTTTAAAGGAGCATTAAACCATATCTTTTTATTACATGGAGACCATTGAAAGCTAGAAACCCCTTTTTCTAATTCAGTCAGCTGCCTTGCCTCTCCTCCAGCTGCAGGTATTAAAAAGAGCTGATTCTTTTCCTTTCGATTAGATAAAAACGCTATGTAGGATCCATCCTTAGACCATTTCGGAGAAGAAACTCGCTCTTTGTTGTGGGTCCATTTTGAAACTGTGTTAGTCTGTAAATCAATATAGTATAAATAGGAATAATACTTATTATCCTCTTCGTTCATTTCGGTTCTAATAAAAACTGCCTTTTCCCCATCAGGTGAAAATACTGGATTGGTAACGGATTGAAGGTTAAATAAATCCTTTGCTTCTAGCTTACGTTTAGACATTCTCTTTCCCTCTCTTTTCTCTGTAGTGTATAACTATTTCGACACTCGAAATCTATTTCCTTTTTTATGAGAAAAATAGTTGATAACTTCTCACTATTTAATATTTGTTATCTGAGGATATGAGGCTGGGACAAAACAAAAAAGCACTTATAATTCTTTAATAAGAATCGTAAGTACTTTCTTACTCTTTACTTTTAGGTTCTCCGCTGCGTCGGAGGCCAACAGGATGTGGGTCAGGAAAACGTTGTCACACGATGTGACGTTTTTAGTTTTCCTTCCTTAAAGTAAGCCATAGCCGAACGCTACGCGTACCGTTGCTATGTCTTACCTGTCTCCCTCATCCTGTTGGAGTCGCCGACGCTGCTACGAACCAATTATTGTTACCTACTAAAATTAAAATTAATTAATAAATTTCAAAAAGAATAGAATCTATCAAGGAAGGAAAAGGTTCGTCCCAGTCTCATTCTGCAGTCCTAAAACACCTATTCCCTTTAGCCTTGGATCTCTTTATACATGCTGTGCTTTTAAAGAACGACGCAGGATTTTTCCTGTCGTATTTTTTGGAAGCTCCTCTAAAAATTCAAAGCTCTTCGGCACTTTATATTTTGCTAGCTTTTCAGCACAATATTCCTTTAATTGTTCTTCTGTTAGGCTAGCATCTTTTTTCACAATAAACGCTAAAACTTCTTCCCCAAAGTTTGGATCTGGGACACCGATGACAGCAGCCTCTACGATACCTGGATGTGCAAATAAGACTTCTTCCACTTCACGTGGATACACATTATAGCCGCCGACGATAATCATATCCTTCTTGCGGTCTACAATATAGAAATATCCCTCTTCATCCTTTCGAGCCAGGTCACCTGTATAAAGCCAGCCGTCACGAATTGTATGCTGTGTTTCTTCAGGCATGTTGTAGTAACCCTTCATCACATTCGGCCCTCTTACGATAAGCTCTCCTACTTCCCCTACTGGTACTTCTTCCCCTAGCTCATTTACAACCTTATTTTCCACGTTCACAATCGACATCCCGATAGAGCCAGGTTTTCTTTCTCGGTCAATTGGATTAAAGCATGTAACAGGGGAAGCTTCTGAAAGACCATACCCTTCAGAAATGCGCACATTAAATTTATCTTCGAAGTTATGAAGCAAAGCAACCGGTAGAGATGATCCACCAGAGATTGCTAATCGAATATTTGCAAAGTCTTCCACATTCCCATCTGGGTATTGGTATAGGAAATTAAACATGGTTGGAACTCCTGCGAAAACAGTCGCCTTATGTTCTTTCGCAACTCTAAATACGTCCTGTGGACTAAACTTTGGAACCAGCAGGATAGTAGCTCCAGTAAGAAGAGGAGCATTTACCACAACCGTTAAAGCGAAAACATGGAATACAGGTAGAGTAGCAATAATCCTATCCTCAGTATCGAACTGTAAATACTCTGCAACATCTCTCGCATTGGAATAGATATTTTGAAAAGTGAGCATTGCACCTTTTGGGTGTCCGGTTGTACCAGAAGTATATAAAATTACAGCAGTATCATCTGGAAGAATTTCTACTTCCGATACATTCGCCATTGTAGTGCTTAGAAGATAGGTAAAGGATTTTACCTTTGCTTTTATTTCATTAGGCAATGCAGCTAGCTTTTCTGGTGTTGAAGGATCCGTTTCACAGATTATATAGCTTTCAACCGACGTAAAAATACCTGCTGCCTTTTGGACAAGCGGAATAAAAGCATCTAGAGCAATTATTGCCTTTGCCTCACTATTTTTCACAATATAGCTGATTTCATCTGGCGCATAGATTGGATTAATTGGTACAGCGGTTGCCCCAATACGCATAGTTGCGTAGAGTGAAATTAAGAAATGTGGTGAATTTCCTAACAAGAATGCTACATTATCTCCTTTTTTAATCCCCTGAGAAGATAGAGCTGTTGCAAATCGCTCGACTGACTGATTGAACTCTGCGTATGTAGTATCTTTTCCCATAAAATGATAAGCAATCTTATCAGGATTCATGGAAGCCCTTTGTTGAACTTTTGTCGCTAACATAATAATAACTCCCCTCTAAATTTGAATGAATAGTCATTCATTTTATCCCCAATATAATTATATAGGAAAAGTTTTGACAATTCAATAAAAATTGGGTATATGGGCTGGCTGAAGAACGAGCCTAGAAATGGAAGTTTCCGGGATAAATAAAATGAAAACCCTTATGATTCTATAAGATGCTCTGAATCATAAGGGCTTCCTATTTTATCTCTCATGGTTCTCCGCTGCGTCGGACGCTTTCCGTGGGCACGGATTGAGGCCAACAGGATGTTGGTCAGGAAAAAGTTGTCACAGGATGTGACGCTTTTAGTTTTCCTTCCTTAATTAGCCACTCAGGTGCTCCTGTCGCCCTGCTTTCGTCGCAGAAAATCTTTGCTCCTATCGCTCCTCTTTCGTTGCAAATAAATTTGCTGTTCCCACAGGAGTCGCCGACGCTGCTCCGAACCAATAGTGATTCCTACTAATAGTAAATTTGGATCAATAAATTCCAAAAAGAATCAAACTTATCAAGAAAGGAATGGGGTTTGTCCAATCTTGCTTCTGTCTATTTTTTTGCCTCAGAGTTCTCCACTGTGCCGTTCACTTTCCATAGAAATCAACAGGATGTCGATCTGGAAGACGTTGTCACACGAAGTGACGTTTTTAGTTTTTCCTCCCTAGAACAAGCCGGCATCCTAGTATAGTAAGAGGAAATTTTATAACCAATGAATCAGTTATGTCCCAGTCACATGGCAGATTACTCCTGACAACTAATGTCAGCCTTGTAAACAGAGTTATTGAATATGCGCTAGATATCTCCAACGTATTAAAAAGAAATATACTAGCTCTATGATGGTAAAGGCTACTAATACAAGGAGCATTTCAGTCACAATCGACACTGCAGCTAGATCCACCCAAAACGCTTGTAGGAAGATAAAGGAGAAGGTGCTGTGCAGTGTTGCCAAGCCCCAAGGTAAAAAGAATTGAGGGACAAGCTGACGATTGACAATCTTTTTTAACTCTTTATTCGTAATACCCATTCTTTTGAGCACATCGTATTGCCGTTTGTCTCGTTCTAAGTCTGTATATAGCTTGAAGTAAACAAAGCTTCCTGCTGCTAGGATTAATACAGCCGCTACGAGGAGCCCAGTGAATAGCAGCAAGGAAAAGGTTGCTCGGATAATGGAATAATTTAAACCAGGGTTAGAAAAATAAAAGGAGTTATTGTTCTTACCAGACACAATACTCTCACTCATTACTTGGTCTAGCTCTACCCCAATATCCCTCGTTCGTAGCCACTCAGACACATGGAACGCATAGAATTTCGTCATGGACGATTCCATTCTTAAACCTTCTAGCGGCTCCGTTATAAGTGCATAGTCCTCATCGCTTATAATAAAGGCACCCTCCTCTAGAGCTATTGCAGGGAAGATGGCCTCATCATAGGTTCCAATGACTTGCAAAGGGATGTTGCTCTCTTCTAAAACTGTTTGCTGACCTTCTTCATAACGAAAGTCAGTCTCGTCTTCATCTATTGGGATGGAAAGAGCCTCACCAGGTATTAGATTAATCATCGGTAAGTTTAATGCCACGGCTAAGCTGTTTATCTCTGATTCCTTCACAATATTTTTCACTTCATTCGAGTTAGATGATGTCTGCTTTAATACCTGAAACGTGATAAGGTCATATGAAAGTCCCTCTGCCTGTAGCTCTTGGGAAAGTTTTGTAATATGCTCCTCCTCATAAGGATTGTCCCATTCACTTGCATAAAATATACTAATAGGATTCATTTCTCGATACTGAGCAGTAAAAGAAGTAAAGGATGTCACCACTCCCACTGATAAGAATGCAACTGTCGAAACGATGGTTACAACAAAAAACATTTGTGCATTGTCTTTTACTTTTATTGGGGTTTCGGCAAAGGCGATCAGTCGGAAGGGCTTCCAATAATGCTTCTTACTGTTTCGAAGACGAGATAACAAGAAAAGGATACTGTCTGTATAAAAGAAATAGGTACCAATCAATGCCAGGAAAATAATGATGAAAGTAACATACCAATGCATAGAAAAGGTTGAATAAATAACTAATGCATAGGCGCTCACGATGAGAAGCAGACCTAACGCTGCCCTCCACTTTTTATAATCAGCTCGGTCATTATTTTTTCCATAGCCTCTTATCAACCGAATGATATCTGTTTTTCCAAGGAACATAACACTACTAAAGGATATAGTTATAAATAAAAACAAGAACACGATAATGGTGAGAGTAAAGGGCTTCCACGAAAAATAGAGAGGGAGACTATCTAGTAGGAACATTTCTCGGATAATCATAAAAAAGAATTTAGAAAATGCATAACCAAAAAAGATTCCTACCGCAATAGATATAAACCCTAACAACATCGTTTCTAAAAAAATGAGACGATATAGCTGTCTTTTCTCCATCCCTAAGTTAAGCAATATCCCAAATTCTTGTGATCTGGCTTGTATAAATGCGTTCATGGAATAAAACAAAAAGAAAAGTGTAAATATACCAAGGACAATTTCTGCCATTAGCATCCCACCGAAGGCGATATCTCGTAAAAATTGGTCCTCTATCTTCGGGTGAAACATCAGCATGGAATACACAAAAAACACCATCACCGAGAAACTACTCGCAAGGAAAAATGCAAAATACACACGGCTATTTCTTATGACATTGTTATAAGCGAATTGTTGAAAGGTCATTTACATTTCCACCTAAGAGAGATAACACATTTAAAATTCGTTGAAAAAAGGTTTGTCTGCGGTCATCCTTATATATTTCATTAAAATACTGACCATCCTTGATGAAAAGGACACGATCACAATAACTAGCTGCTATTGGATCATGAGTTACCATAATAATAGTCGTCTTCTCTTCTTTATTAATTTTACTTAATAGCTCCAATACATCCCTTGAGGATTTTGAATCCAAGTTACCAGTAGGCTCATCTGCAAGAATGATTGCTGGTCGATGAATCAAGGCTCGTCCAATCGCTGTTCTCTGCGCTTGTCCTCCTGAAATCTCAGAGGGTCTATTCTCTAAAATGCCCTGTAAATGTAATCGTTCTGCTACCATTTGTACTTCTTTCTTCATTTCTTCCACAGGTCTTCTATCCAGTGTTAAGGGAAGTATCATATTTTCTTCCACCGTAAGTGCAGGAAGCAAATTAAAATCCTGAAATACAAAACCAAGCTGTCTTCTTCGAAAAATGGACAGCTCGTCTTTACCTAGCTTCAATGGATTTGTACCATTGATTAGAATATCTCCAGAGGTAGGTCGGTCGATGGTAGAAATAATATTCAGGAGCGTTGTTTTTCCACTTCCGGAAGGACCCATAACCGCGATAAACTCTCCCTTTTCTACTTCAAAGCTAAGCTGATCTAATCCTAGATGCGCCACTTTTCCTTCATAAACTCTTGTTATATCCTCAAGCATCAGTATCGACATCTTGATCACCTCTCTTGTTTGATTCTTGTTGCTGAAAGCGTATCGAGATAGTTGTACCCTTTCCAACAGTGGATTCAATTGTCAGCTCATGACCCAATCGACTACATACCTCTTGCGCAAGATATAGTCCTATTCCAGTGGACTCTCCTACTTTTCTTCCGTTCTCACCAGTAAAAAAGGCTTTTGTTACACGCTTTATATCCGCAGCAGGGATTCCCATCCCTTCATCTCTTACGGAGAATAAGATAGAATCTTCCTCTCTTTCTGCATGGAAATAAATTCTTTTATTTTTCTCTAAGGTATACTTGACCGCATTCGTAATAAATTGTGTAATGATCAAACTCATCCATTTAGCATCGGTTGTAATCATACATCCCTCTTCTATCGTGATAGAGGGATATATACGATTCCCAATAAACAATCGCTTATTCTTTGATACGGTTTCTGTAACCAATTCTTTTAAATCTACCTGATCTATTTGCATATCTTCTTCAAAGGTATCTAATCTTGCGTTCATCAAAACCGCATCAAGGCCTCTCTTTAAGCGATCTGTTTCCTCCAAGAGGCTTTTAGCGTCTACCTGCTCATTATTTTGAGCCATTAGCTCTAGTACAGATATGGGTGTTTTCATTTGATGGACCCAGTTATTCATGAATTGAAGATGTCTGTTTTGACTAGCATATAAAAGCTGGAGCTCTTTTTGATACAGTCTGTACAGATGCTCTAGATATACTTCAATTTGTCTGATTTCTGGCGAATGTGCCTCTCTTTGTAGAATTCCTTCCACTTTGGTCGGAACAGAAAGGATTTTTTTATAAAATGC
Organism: Psychrobacillus sp. Z16_25; assembly: GCF_056856695.1. Classification (NCBI taxonomy): domain Bacteria; kingdom Bacillati; phylum Bacillota; class Bacilli; order Caryophanales; family Bacillaceae; genus Psychrobacillus; species Psychrobacillus sp. Z16_25. The sequence goes on from NZ_JBXEOV010000024.1 coordinate 33,696, forward strand.
TGCTTTCTTTAAAAATAAAGTAGTCAGGAACGTCAATGTTAAAATTAAGCTGATGACAATTGAATATATTGCTGTATCAAGATTTCGGAATCCATCCAGCCAATACAGCAGCATTACAAACAAGACGACAAACAATTGGAACACGATAAAAATCACATGCTCCTTTAAAAATAAACGTATCATTACGCATCCTCCGAGCTTAGGTTTAAACGATAGCCTGCTCCTCTAACGGTTTCAATCGTCGATGTCACTTTATAATCTGCTAGCTTTTTGCGAACACGCGTCATGTTCACATTCAAGGTATTTTCATCAACAAAGGATTGGTCATCCCAAAGCTCCTCCAAAAGCTGCTCCCTTGTGACCACCTTAGGGTAATTTCTTAATAATAGTTCTAATATCGTATTTTCTTTCTTTTGCAAGGGAATTTGAATTTCTCTTATATGTAATTCCATTCTTTCTAAAAATAATTCCAGCTTTCCAGCCTTAACAACTCTTTCCTCTTGTTTAGCAGCATACTCTCCATAGCTTCTTCGAAGATGACTTTTAATCTTAGCTAACACAATTTCATAGTGAAAAGGCTTCGTGATAAAGTCATCGCCACCATTTTCGAGCGCAAATACTTGATCCATCTCACCGGACCTAGCGGAAACAAAGATAATTGGGCAAGTCGTATATTGTCTCAACTGACGACACCAATAGTAACCGTCATAGGAAGGTAAATTTACATCTAATAACACAATGTGCGGATCATATTCTTTAAACTCCTCAATGATATTGTCAAAATCTTTTATTGTACAAACGTCGTAATGATATTTACGCAAGGTTTCTGCTAAGAGTGATGCTATTTTACGATCATCTTCTACTACTAATACTTTATGTGTAGTCACCGTTATCCTCCTAAAAAAGCATTCGTTCTATTTCATCATAACAAAAAATGATTCTTTCATGCTTATTTCTCCATTATGTTCTTATATTTTTTTACCTTTATCTACCTAAATGATATAGGTAAATAATAGCATTGTATTTTTTCCAGCTAAATTTATCTTTAATATCTTTTAAACAATTTTTGTTTTGGTTTTTAGACATGCGAATAGACAGCGTGGTTGTAATAAGCATTACCACCTTAGGCAGCATTCTATATGTTTCTTCTTTAACGTCATGGGTGGTCAGCAGGTTTGTATAGACTCTGCTGCTGTCGTATTATCTGTCGTCGCACAGATCCTCATGTTGTAACGTTTTGCGGAGCAATGGATTTTATTGATAGCTGTGAACGTTTATCGATGATTCTGTTATGATTTATAACACTTATCCAATCTGTCGGAAACGATTGGTCCATGATGGTCATGTAGACTGATTCTTGATTAATTCCATCAATGGCTATGTTAACTGGGTGAGAATGCATAAGGGGCAAAAAGCGGGAATTGGTGAAATGAATAAGGAAAACGCTAAAGCCTATAAACTGCCCAACAAGCAAGTAACAGGACACTAATGGTACCCTGCTTGTTTGAACTATCGAAAACTCTAAGGTATAGAAAATCTAACATCGAAAGCAGAAAAACACTTGTGATTCTTAATAGAATTTTGAATCACAAGTGCTTCATCTAATTTGTTTTGAATCTTAGTAAATTAATCCGATAAGCTCTTCTTTAGATATTCCTCCAAAGTATTTAGGAACGTCTACTGTTTCCAAAGCCTGTTCAATCGCATTTCTGCTATAGTTCTTACCTACAAGCAATACTTCGACTTCCTCAACCTCACCAACTCCAAAGAAATCACCAAAGAATTTTACTTCTTCAATTACTCCCTTGTTCACTTCTAAGCGAACATCTACTGATCCAGTAGGGAAGCGATGAGAATGACGGATATTAAATCTTGGTGATTTCCCAAAATTCCATTCCCAAGTCTGATAACGTTCTTCTGAGAGCTTATGAATGTTCTTCCAATCTTCTTCTGTCAGCTCCCAATACTTTACGTTTTCTGCTCCTCCGAAAATGGAGTTTAAGATTTCTTGACGGAATTCTTCAATCGTCATTGGCTCCTCAAGAAAATCAACGATGTTTGCTACACGGCTACGAATAGATTTAATACCCTTCGACTCAATCTTTTCTTTACTTACCTTTAAGGCAGATACAACTGCGTCAATTTCAGTATCAAACATTAATGTTCCGTGACTAAACATTCTTCCCTTTGTTGTGAATTGTGCATTCCCCGATATTTTCTTTCCTTCAGCTAATATATCGTTTCTCCCGGAAAGCTCCGCTTTAACACCCAACTTTGCTAGAGCATCAACTACAGGCTGGGTGAATTTCTTGAAGTTTCGGAAGCTGTCTCCATCATCCTTTGTTATGAAACTAAAATTTAAGTTTCCTAAATCGTGATATACTGCTCCACCGCCTGAAAGTCTCCTCACGGGAATTATTCCATTTTTCTCTACGTAATCTGTGTTGATTTCTTCTATCGTATTTTGATTTCGACCAATGATGATAGAAGGCTGGTTTATGTAGAAAAGTAAGAAAGAGTCCTTTTCAATATCCATTGTATTGAGAGCATATTCCTCAATTGCCAAGTTAATACGCGGGTCAGTTATTCCTTTATTATCTATAAAATACATGTACTTCACTCCTTTATGACCATTTTAACAAAAAATGTGAAAATGTGTTGACAAAATAATCTGTGTTATAATACAATACAAATAACAAATACAGTTATATAACAGATGGAGGTGGCCTATTATGTTAGAAAACGTACTAGAATTTTTCCGAAACCTGCCTGAAAAGAAATGTGCTAAATGTGGAGAAAAGATCGAAGAGCAGCACGAATGCTATGGTAATCACTGTGATACATGCAATTCCCTATAATCGTTTAACACGCCAACTAGTTAATTCCCCTTCCTAGTTGGCTTTTTTCATTTGCGCGTACATCCCCTAACAAGATCGGTGAATCTGTATTAGTTAATGTAAGGCTCGGTCCACTCCTTCCCTTCTTTTTACTTTGGTTCATAAGTTAACCACATTATCTTCAGTAGGATAGGCGACCTATCTATTTTTATACTTTTTAAAAGTTGCAGATTTTATTTTTTAGCGGTTTACTCTCGTTCGGAGGGGATTTATTCTCGGTTGGATCATGGTTACTCTCACTCAGAGGGAATTTACTCTTGGATAGGAACCGTTTACTCTCGTTGGGCCGCTTTACTCTCGTTCGGAGGGGAATTACTCTCGGTTAGCCATGTTTTATTCTCGGTTAGAATGGTGGGAAGGGCATGGCCTTTATCGGCATGGAAGCGGTTGGGCGTTACTCTCGGATAGC
>NZ_JBXEOV010000025.1:0-35486 GCF_056856695.1 Psychrobacillus sp. Z16_25
ATGGGCGGCATGGGCGGTATGATGTAGTATAATGCTCATCAAACGTTGATATAACAAGGTTTTTATTTACTGAAAAAGTGACTGAAATAAGACAGGTGACCAAAAAGTGACCATTTGAATGAGTTCTATAATAACTTATCCAAATGGCTCGTAGTGGTGCGCTTGTCTTTTTCGGTTAGGTGAGAGTATGTGTCTAACGTCATGGAGATAGAAGAGTGTCCCAGCCTCTCTTGGATGTCCTTGATATTGACATCTTGTGACAACAAAAAAGAAGCATGGGTGTGGCGTAAATCATGCAGCCTAATCCTGCGAAGACCGTTTTTACTTTGTATTTTATGGAAACCCTTTCTGTATACAGTATCATCGTTAGGAGATCCATCATCATTGCAAAACACCAAAGTGACTCCAGTAAGACCATTCCACTTATCTCCCCAAGATTCCTTGTTATCCAAAATACCTTCTACATACCATTTGAATTCTTCCATGAACTTAGCCGGCATAGTGATCGTTCGTTCAGCTTTCGTCTTTGTGGGTCCTAAGAAATAACCAACACCCTTTTTGTAGTTCAGATTATGCTTCACATGAATTTCATTCTTGTCAAAATCTATATTTTCTACTGTGAGACCTCTTATTTCTCCTGATCTCATCCCCGATAAGACAGCCAGCTTAATGAAGTATTTATATTTAGGGAAGGCCGTCTCCAACGCTTCAAAAAGTTGTTTAATTTCTTCTGCATCGTAAAAATCCATTTGAGTTTTCTTCTTGGGTATTGAAATATTTCTTGCTGGATTATCTTCTAGTAGTTCCCAGTCAACCATCTTGGTCAGTACAGCTTTAAATACTTGATATTTAAGTTGTGCATTGAGTACTACTTCTGTCTCTAAATAATTTTTGAATTCCACTACATGTATCTTTTTGATTTTTCTTATTTTCATTTTCTTGAAATAGTCCTTGGACACATCTAAAGCTTCTGAATAGGAACGTTGGGTGTTCGGTGACAATTTAGAAACGTGGTTTTTCCACCAAAGATCTACCGCCTGCAAGTAATTAAGCTCATCTATCTTTCTGTCTTTATTTTCTTCATTCGCCACTTCTCTTTCAAAGTTTGTGATTGCCTTCTTGATAACCCTCTCACTCAGACTATTGACACTAACGGTCTTATGTCTTCTTATTCTGTTACCTTTTTCGTTATACCCTAATTCCACCGTTATTTTTATTTTAGGCTTACCATCCTTATCTTCTCCCAAAATTTTATAACTTGCCATTTTATTACTCCCTTACACAAAAATATTATTTTTGTAAAAATATTTTAATTAAGTTAAAATTATTGTAATTGTCGTAATAGATAATTTATTGGAACATTTGTTCGTTTTTTGCTATACTTACAACAACAGGAAGAGAGGGATACATATGAAGGAAGCATTCATTAATTCTAGTGACCTGGAAATTTTCATGGAGTTGGCCAGGAGAAAGAAAGAAGTCACTGCACTCCTATCAGAAGAAAGCTCAATCCCTGAGATCATCGAAAAATTTAACTGCGAACCGCACGTTTTTCAAGAAATTCTCTCTGTCGTCCCCATCAAGTGAAGCTGCCTTTTCTATTAAACTTTGAAAGAATTCGTATTCTTCGTCACTTAAATGGTTCTTACTTTCTGGACCATAATTTTTGAATGTATCCGTACTAAATCGTGGATCTAGGTCGTCTTTGTTAACCCCGAAAGCCCGAGCCAACTTCTCAGTATTGCCAGGTGTTGGCAAAGACGTACCCTTTACATAGCCATTTATTGTTGTGCGTGGTATTCCTGTCTTCTCTGCGAGTTCCGCTTGATTCATCCCTCTTGATTCCATAAACTTAATTAAATTCGATTTAATTATTTCTTTCGCCTGTTCCTGAATAGGTGTATTCTTTGGTCTTGTCATTACTAATCCCCCTTTTGCCTTTCCTCCCTATTATAGATAATAAATTCGATTTTATACACATTTTTATGAAATAATACGATTTTATTCGTTGACAATACGAGTTTACTCGTATAATATGAAATATAAGGAAAGAGAGGTGAATGAAGGTGACATTTTTGATTACGTTAGAAGCTGCACGTGTGAGAGCTGGATACAAGACGGTGAAAGAGGCTGCTAAAGAGCTTGGGGTGCATTATCAAACACTATCAAGCTACGAAAAGGATTCCAGTAAAGTACCTTTTTCTTTCATAGATAAGGTATCCAAGTTATACAAAGTCCCTAAATATAATATTTTTTTTGGTGATAAGTACGAATTTATTCGTATTTTAGAAGACGAATACAGAAAGGAGTCAGCGAAATGAACCTTAGAATCGCAAAGGGTGTTCAGGCGCTCATCGATTACCTGAAAGAAAACGGAATTGAATTAAGCGAATCAACAATCCGACGACTTGTAAAAAAGCAAGATATTCCATTCAAGAGAATCAACACTCAAACGCTTTTGTTTGATTTAAACAAAATAGACAAGTGGATCGTCGGAGAGGATGATGTTACACCATGACGCCAGTAGCAACAACGGTAATTTTCTCACTGCTAATCAGTTGCGCTCTAGGATGGGTTGTCTATAACTGGAGAAAGATGGACAAAGAAAATATCCAATAACTCCGCACTTCTATTTTTGAAACGTTATAACAAGTAGAGGGAGTTATATCCTCTATCAAATTCTGAAATGAAAGGGAGATATCAATGAATCAATTAAAAGTAGTTTCTTTAAATGGACAACTTGTAACTGACAGTCGTGAGGTCGCTAGAATGGTTGGTCAAAAACACAAGGAGCTGTTAAGAACAATCCGCAGTTATTCGCAGGTATTAGGAGAGCGCAAAATTGCGCAGTCCGATTTCTTTATCGAAAGTTCGTATATGAATTTACAAAACAGGTCATACCCATGTTATTACCTGACTAGGAAAGGGTGCGACATGATTGCAAACAAAATGACTGGTGAAAAGGGCATCCTATTTACCGCCGCATATGTTACTAGATTCGAAGAAATGCAGGAGGCTTTGTCAAAGCCAAAACCACTCTCGCCAAAGGAACAACTAAAGGCATCAATGAGATTGGCCTTAGAAACATCAGAGGAAGTAGAGACCTTGAAAGTTGAAGTGAGTGAGCTAAAAAATAAGGTGGATAACCAGATTACACTGGATCATGGGGAACAGCGTAGACTCCAAAAGTTAGTTGGTAAAAAGGTTTACGAGCATGCAACGTGTGATGACCATAAAAGACTACTTTTCCCCGAGCTTTATCGAGAGATAAAAGACCGTTTTGGAGTGTCCAGCTATAAAGATGTCAAACGTCATGAGTTGCAGGCTGCTATTAAGTACGTGGAATCATGGATTCCTAAAAAGATTGTTTAGAAGGGAGCTGTTCATATGTACAGATACCTAGACCATCATGAAAATAAAAAAGCTGAACGACTCGGCAAAGTCATTCAGCACCTAATTAAAATTAACACTCTTATTATCAACTATTTAGTTGAATCAGTCAATACAGAAGGGAGATCTATACGTGAGCAAATATAGATCGGTACAGGTTAGTTTTTGGCAGGATCCTTTTGTCTTAGACCTTACACCAGAGGAAAAGTATTTCTACATCTATCTCATGACAAACAGCAAGGCATCACAAATAGGTATCTATGAGCTTCCCACTAGAATCATAGAGACAGAAACAGGTTATAACAGAGAAACCGTAGACAAGCTCCTTAAGAGGTTTGTTGAATATAAAAAAATCCAGTATGACCACAACACTAGCGAGATTTTCCTTATCAACTGGGCTCGTTATAACTGGAACAATTCGCCCAAGGTGGTGGCGAGGGTTATACAAGAGTTGGGTCATGTAAAGAACCAAGAGTTTTTACACAAGTATGTAGAACTTGCATTGAAGTATAACAAAAACAAACATTTTCATGATTATGCATACGGTATCGATACAATATCCATAGAGTATGGATATAAAGAAAAAGAAAAGGAAAAAGAAAAAGAAAAAGAAAAGGAAAAAGAAAACAATCATCAATCTAGTATATCTGAGGTAGAAGATAGTCAGGTAATCAAGACGGATGATGAATTTAAAAAAGTGGTTGATTTTATCAACAACAACATTCAACCCATTACACCATATATAGGAGAGAAAGTTTCTTACTTCCTCCAAGATATGCAGGCAGACCTGGTAATAGAAGCATTAAAGCGAACAATCGAAGCAAATGCCAAAAATAAATTCAAATATGCAGAAGCCATCATGAGGGATTGGACCAGTCAACTTATCAAGACAGTGGACGACCTAGAGAGTTTGAAGGCGAAAACTACTCCAGCGAATAAACAATCATTTTTCCAACCGTCCGAAGAGACATTGAGAAGAGAGAAGGAAGCGCTGGAACAGTATGAGAAACAGATTGGAGGTAAATCCCATGAAGAAGGCCAGTGATATGTGGTCTCTCTTCGGTGGATTAAGGCAAGAGAATCTGTTTTTCAAAGCATACCCACATCTTGAAGGCATCGTAACTGATGTGAGAATGGGGAAAATCAATTGTCCTTCATGCAAACAGGACAAGCGTGATGCTTGGATCTATACAAAAGATGGACAGGAACATTGGGAATCGGTTTGGCCAATTTGTAGTGACTGTGAAAAGGGATGCTTCTCTACCACAGTCACCAAACAGATTAAAGAAAAGCATGAAAAGGTAGTAGAGAACGATTGGTATTTCATCAGACCAGAGGAAACTGCTGGCTTTAAAAACTTTGAAGAGCATAACACACAATCAAGAGTTTCCAAAGCCAAGGCGAAAGAATACTATAAACGGTTTCTAGAAGGTGAAAATCTGAACCTCTTAATAATGGGCATACCTGGGACAGGAAAATCACACCTGAGCAAAGCAATAGCTAGATCCGCAAAACATGACGGAAAAACAGTAGCCTATATCACATCTACTCAATTGTTTTCGAAAATCAAAGATACATTCAATAACCCTCCGGCTAAGGAACGTTTTAACGAACAGTTTAAGAGTTTCGACTTGGTAGTTATTGATGATGTTGGACTTGAAACCAAGAAGATAGCGGAAGTGTCATGGTCTACCTCAGAATGGACCGAGCTGCTGAACATGAGAGAGGGGAAATCCAACGTCTGGACAACTAACTTCGATGATATAGCTCTAGGAAAGGTCATAGGAGAAAGAAGTGTATCTCGCATGTATGACAATACAATGTTTATTGAGATTTTTACTGGCGAGGATTATCGAAAAAAGAAAATACAGAAATGAGGACTCAAGATGATTGCTGATTGGGTACCAGGACAGGGCTTTTGGACGGTAAAAGCCAATGGTCCGATAGATGAAGCTGCCAACAGGAAACGCTTGGACGAGCTTGAAGCACGACTAAGCCAACGTGAACACGAATTAAGAGAGGAAGCTGAACATGAGAATAGCATACACAGCTGGTGATTATAAAAACAATGCATCCAAGTCACGTGAAAAGATACAAGAGACCAGTTATTTGGTCAGCACACTTGAGTTGAAAGATGGGAGCCTTGCAGATCCACAAGAAATTGCTTTCGTGGTCTCCAAGTCCAGAGGGTATGAGGAATACCAACAAGTCAAGAATCATCCGTCACACGCAAATTTCAGCAGGTATGGTAGTAGTTTACTAGATTCCATGTTTGGAGGTTGGTAGAAATGAATTTACACCCTCTAGAGCTTATGAAAGGGTCTGTCATCAAAGACGGCAAACCCCAACGTATCGTTTATGCACTCACCAAGAAAAAGGTGGACGAACTGGTAGAACAATTTATAGACCGTGGATGGGTACCTACCGGCGAACGATATATGGTCGAACGTTATTTATGTCAGAAGATGGTCTTCAACAAATATCATGGCTAAACAAAAATGGATGCTGCTGTATCGAAATGAACAAGGCCAAAGGGTATGGCTATATGAGCCGTTACAAAAGCACGAGTTGAACTCGAGAATGAAGAAAGGGTGGTCGGTATGGAAGGCAAACTAAAAAGGAATAACTCTTTGTTCTTCTTATGTGAAAACTGTCAGACTCCAATCATCATTCCCTTAATATTGGAAATTGGTTTATTACCAAGTAGTAAGGTAATTCTTTGCAGGACCTGTCATCACGAACATTGGGAATTGGAAGAGCTCAAACAGTATGCGAAGGAGACAAGGGATTATTCAAGTTATTGAGGTGGATGTATGTGTCCTAAATGCCAAAGCAAGGAGACCGGTCCTTTTGTGAATAAGGGCAGGGAGGACGGTCTCCTTTTAAACAAATGTCATGAATGCGATTGTGTGTTCTTCACTTTAAACCTAGACCCAAGAGGAGGGAAGAAAAATGTCAGTAACCGATAGAATCCAAACTATCAGGAATTATCATCACATCATTAAAAGCCTAATACTCTTTGAAGACTTCAGATGGCTCTTGAGTCAAGCAGAACGGATACCAAAGCTGGAAGAAAGCAGAGACACTATGCGTTTTCTTATCAAAGAACAGTGCAAAGAGATAACTACTTTGAGAGAACAACTCGAGGCTCTAAAGGGCGATGGCAAATGACTAAAGAGTTTGCAGTTTATAAAGGTGATGAATTGTTGTGCTTCGGTACAGCAAAGTATTGTGCGGAAAAACTTGGGCTGAAGCCAAGGACGATTAATTGGCATGCCTCAGCTGCAGGCAAAAGAAGACTGCTAGAGAGGAAAAATCCAGAAGAAACATTAACCGTTATAGTCATTGATCCAAATGATGATGAATAGGACGTTTAAACTTTATGAAAAGAATGGAGGAAAAGAAGTGGTATCGGAAAAAACAAAAGCACACGCAGAAGAAGTCATCAAGCTTTTACAGGAAAAGAAACAACAATCCAAGTCTATAAAGGTGGAAATGACCATCGAGCAACGTAACGCGAAGATTCTTCAAATGCTAAATGATGGGATTAAGGTGAAAGAGGTTGCGAATCGCCTAAACATAACACCTGGTCTTGTCTATCAAATAAAATCCTTAGCAAATAAAGAGGTCGCTTCTGACGCAGTAAAAACAGTCAAGCCTTTACGTGAAAAAGAGGTCATTCCAGTAACAACTAATAACGTTGTTAAAGAGCCGAGCGTTGATACCAACTTTGTAGACGGAAATCTTAAAGTGCAAATCCAAGACCTACAAAAACAACTTGATCGGTTCCGAGAAATCGAGAAGAACATGCGACTGGAATTGATTGAGCAAAAAAATACCTATGAAAAATCGTTAGCTGTTGAACGTGCGGAAAAGGAAAAAGCCTATGCAGACTATTCCAGTGAGGTAGAGAAAACTAAACATCTTCATCAGCAGGTACAGGATCTACTCATGGTTGATGGGTTGAACGAGGGACTCATGCAACAAAATCTGATGTTCCGTAAACGACTCGGAAGTATTCAGGAGGGGTAAAGATGGCGAGTATATACGAACAACTAAATGACAAACAAGGTTTCTATGATTTATACAGGGAACCAACCGAAACAGATTTCGAGATTGCCGAGGCGAACGGTATTTCTAGGAAGAATGTGAAACAACGTTTGAATTATGGATATACCATTATAGATGCGATCACCAAACCGGTAACGAAAAATCGCAAAAATTTAGATGCCTATGAACAACGAAAATCTATTTGTGAAAAGAACAGCGTCGGGTTCAAAACCTTTGAAACACGTTTAAGAATTGGGTGGGATGTAGAAAGGGCAGCAACTACACCACCTAGGAAATTTAAGACACAGTAGAAACAAAATGTGTATTTAAAAGGAGGTATATAAAAGTGAATAATCATCATGCGAAGGTAATAGACGAGTTGAACAATCGTATAGAAGATGCATTGGACAAAGGAGAAACAGAGGTTGTAGATACTTTAAAGAGTTTTTATGACTGGTATGTAGAAGAATTTATAGAATAAACACTTCGTAGAAAGAGTGTCTTAAGTACTTATTAACACTGTGGATAAAATTGTGGAAATATTCAAAAAGGGAGTTGTTTACTTGAACTTAGATAAATTATTTGAAACCCAAAAGGTACTAGATACACATATCGAATTGGTACATCCCAGACATAAAAGAGAAAATCGCTTTATCAAGAAATTAATTGCTTTACGTGTTGAGATAAGTGAATTAGCTAACGAACTACCTGAAACCTTTAAATTTTGGTCTAACAAGAAAAACAATTACTATAAGGCCCTAAAGGAATATGTAGATTGTTTACATTTTATTTTATCGTTGGGACTTGAAAAAAATATTACTCAAATAAAGATAAAACCTATAAGATCTGAAAACCTAACTATTCAACTCCAGCATCTTTATGAATGTATAGACGTTTTTCAAACAAACGAAAATTTTTATGGGGATTTGGTCAATTTATTTATTGGTCTAGGAGAAATGCTAGGCTTCACATGGGAGCAAATCGAAGAAGCCTACTACCAAAAGAATGAGGTGAACCATGAGCGACAAAACACAGGATATTGAGAGAATGCCAATGATTGACCTTCTGGTCTTTATGACCGGAAAGGGAGAGGCTTACTTCTCACAAATGGATGACGAACAGTTGCAAGCAGAATATGACCGTGTGATGGGATAGGTGATTTTGGGTGGATTATTACGTATTCGATGATTTAGATCTTGATTTGATATTTAATCAAGTTGAAATCACACAATTTCTTGACTACTGGCGCAAGGGTTATAGCTTAGAAACAATTGCTGAGAAAATGAGAAGGAAACCATTAGAAATTGGACTGCTTGTGTTGGATCGAGCGGAAGTTGGAGAGATAATACCGAGACCTACAGGGATATATGGGCAATAGACAACAAGGGGAAGGGGTGAACAAAGAGGATGAATATCGTACAGCCCATCAGAGATAAGGAGTTGTTAAAGGAAATCAAGTTATTCCTAAAGGAACAGAACGAACGGAATTATATTCTGTTCCTTATAGGGATTCATACAGGCTTGAGGATTTCGGATATTCTGCAGCTTAAAGTGAAGGATGTTCAAGGTTGGAATATCTTCATCAGGGAACAGAAAACCAAGAAGTTAAAAGAAGTGAAAATGACGATGGAATTAAAAACGGCTATCAGGTCTTATATCAAAGGGAAGCCAAGGCATGAATACCTCATCAAGTCACGTGAAGGTCGAAATAAACCAATCACCAGGGGAATGGCCTACAAGATATTAAACCAGGTAGCCGAGGAATTCGGTCTTGAGCGAATCGGGACACATTCACTGAGAAAGACATATGGTTATCAGCATTACAAGAAATTCAATGACCTAGTATCTCTACAGAAGATGTTAAACCATACTGACGCCAAAGAAACCAAGCGGTATATAGGCATCGAGCAAGATGATTTGAACAAGCTGCAAAGCAAAATTAACTGGTGAGAGCTATTTTATATAGGATTTTAAGTTATCTACAAAAAGTCCTTTGTCTAACTATAAAATTAACATACTCGTAAAACCTTATATATTGCAATTTAAGAGCTTGTTTGGGGATTCCACACAATATAGGAAGAAGATAACTGGAAGGGTAAAAAAACACCGAATTTACAGTTTTAGAAGGGCAGGAGACTAATGGGAGCACACAAACTACGCACAGGAACAGTGAAGCACATCGAAGACGAGCTCTTTGATTATCACGATACTCTAAAACGCATCAAAGAACGTCGTGAGGAATTGATGACTGATCCACCAAAAGAAGAAGGCATGCCATTCAGTCCGACACTTCCTTCTTCATCAGTTGAAAGACATGCAACAAGATTGACAATGGATTTACAACTAAAAGAGTTAGAACGGATTGCCTCTGCAGTCGAACATGTTTATAACGTTTGTGATGATGGACGAAAAAAACTGATTCGCCTAAAGTACTGGACGAAGCCACAATTAAAGTCATGGGATGGTATAGCACTAGAATTGAATATCAGTAGAGCTACGGCATTTAGATGGCGTGATGAGATAGTACAAGCTGTTGGAGAAAAGTTAGGCTGGCGGTAACAGTAGAAATCATGAAGGGACTGAATTACATGGCAGAAGATAGAAGTCATTGGGTTACTAAAGAACAATTAGATACTCCATTATGTAACATTTTTAAGGGTACAAAAACTACTGGAACCGCTAGGATGTATGTAAGGGTTAGTGAAAATCTTCTAGGTTTAGAAGAAGCGGAATTAGAAAATATGGGATATGAAGAAATGAACAGATATATTGATTATTTAGATAATCAGATTGAAGAACTAAACAAATAGTCACACAGTAGAACACATAAAGTGAATTTAAAAAGGAGAGGTTTAAGTGGAATTAACTAATACTGAAAAGTTAGAAATAATTAATAGCATGAAGTTTGAAGAAACAGATGGTGATGGTGAGTGTTTATATTATGTATTCGTAGCAGATAACGTTGAGAATCGTGAAAAGTTGTCTAAAATTATAGATAACGTAGATGGGTTTATTAAAGAACACGCATCGGACAACGAAACACATGATAGTGAGCCAGGTTATTTTGATATACAAATGGTTGCGTGGAATTGCACAGATGCAGATTACTTTGATGGTAAAAAGTTTGTAGCTTTAGGTTACGAAGAAGTACAAAGACGTATCGCTGAAGCAACAAATTAATAAACAGTACGTAGATACTGTAAAAAAAAGAGCCTAACGAAAGTTAGGCTTTACCAAATAAAACTCAGTAGATATAAAATCATGTTGTAAATAACGTTTGCAATAACACCATACATAATAATACTTAAAACCTCGAAACACTTTTCTACATCCACTTTCTCTAACATTTTTCTCATATATCTCAACTCCATAAATATTGTAAGCGAATATAGCCATTGGAATGATCCAAAGAGTAATGCTACATTCACCTCTAATATTTGTAGATGAAGTTTACTAATTTTTAACATATTTAAATTATATATCAGCACTAATTCATCAAGCAAATTAAGTGACCGTCTTTCAGAAAAATTTAAAATGAGACTTTCATGAGACTTTTGAGGTCGAAAACGGTGTTATTCTGTTAACATGAGGTACGAAAGGTCGGTTAGCCTTCCTCGAAAAATATACTTGCTACTTTGAAAACGCTTGGACCTTTATGGTCTGAGCGTTTTTGAATTTAAGAGGATGGCTATCTTCAAGTCACATACGAGAAGGGCAAGGTGATCTGCTATCTTCGAGCTATCGGTTAAATAGTGAATATGATTGTGGAGGGATATAGGTGGCAAATAAATGTTTTAACTATCCAAATTGCGAAAATGAAGCAACAACAGAATATTGTCCAGAGTGTTTAGACAATGGTGGCATTAAACCGAAAGACTTTATTAATCCAAAGATAGATAATAGTTTCACGTATCATGCTCCAAAACATAACCAACCAAAACGCTATGAAGCGATTAGAGAAAAAGCTAAAGAATTGGCACATATGATTGATGAACTTTGTCCTAATAGTCGAGAAAAATCTATTGCTCAAACGAATTTAGAACAGGCTGTTATGTGGGCTAATAAGTCGATAGCTTGTAATGAATGATTGTGGAGGGATGAAGGATGGAGTTCACAAAACCAGAGAAGATTATATTAATGTCATTAGTTATTCATTCTATCGGCATTGAAGCATCGATTGAATTGTTAGGGAAAGTGAAGGTAGAAAAATTAGATGCCATCGCTAAGGATTTACAAGGTAATACTACACCAAACGAATTGAGTATGATTGGTCCTAGAATTATTGAAGGATTAGCTAACAGTATATTAGAGTCGCAAGATGATGAACTAACAACAAAAGGTAGTGAGTGATAAAGGATTACAAAAATAGGATTAGGTGAGTGCAATGCTTAAGCATACAACATTAGCCAAGAAGTTCTACAAGAGTGCTGCATGGAAGAAGTGTAGAGCATCATACATCCAGAAGGTATTCGGATTGTGTGAGCATTGTGGTAAGCCTGGTTACATCGTTGACCATATCGAGGAAATCAATATCGATAACATCAATGATCCAAACATCACATTGAATCATGAGAACCTACAATACCTTTGCTTACCTTGTCATAACAAGAAGACGTTCGGTAGTGCGGAAGTGACAAGAGAAGATGTGATGTTCGATGAGCACGGCAACTTGATTAGGAGGGATGAGGAATGAAGAAGGTTATTGTTAACGGCAAAGAATATTTAATCGGAATTGATTGGGCAAATGGAAAAGATTATTCAGCACTCCCCCCCATTAAAAAATAAATTTTTGAGCATATTGGGACCGAGGAGGGAGGTTCAGAGAATGCACAGGTCATTTTCAAAGTACCCCCCACCCAAAAAGTCGGCATTTTTTTAAAAAAGGTGGTGTTTTTTATGGCGACTAAAAAGACCTTGCCAGAAGATAAGGAAATCAAGAAGGAAATAAAAAGACTTACAAAGATTTTCGATGACCTCGAAATAGAGGAAAGTAAAAAGTCTCTGGCAATGGGACCAATTGAGGACTTGGCATTTATGAGGGTCACTTTAAAGAAGTTAAAGGACATTGTTAATGCTGAGGGAGTAATCGATGAGATGGATCAAGGCGGTTATACTATCCAAAGGACTCATCCAGCACTCAAATCTTTTAATGAAATGATACCTAAATACAATTCTTCTAAACAATTATTGATTGCCTTGCTACCGAAAGGCTCTGGAACAGATTTGGATGATGGCTTTGAAGCTTTCGTGAGTAAACGTGGTTAGGTATCCTCTGGCTTATAATCCGGTACTAGAGTATTGGAATGAAATCGAAAGTGGTAAGGTTATTGTTTCTTTAAAGGTTAAAGCAACATACAAAGAACTTGTTCGAATCATTCATGATAAAGAATCTATTTGGGAATATTCAGCGGAACGAGCAAATCATGCTATTGAGTTTATAGAAAACTTCTGTAAACACTCAAAAGGGAAAATGGGTGGACAACCTTTTATCCTAGAGTTATGGCAGAAAGCAATGACTGCTGCATTGTTTGGATTCGTTCATAAGATTGATAGAGTACGAAAGCATAAAGAGTTCATTCTTATTGTTGCTCGGAAAAATGGAAAGTCTGCTTGGGGCTCTGCAGTCGCTTTGTATATGTTGGTTGCTGATGGGGAACCTGGTCCCGAGGTAGTGTCTGCTGCAACAAAGAAAGACCAAGCGAAAATCATCTGGCTTGAAGCGAAGAGGATGGTTAAAAAATCCCCAGCGTTAAATAGACGCATTCGTTCATTGGTATCGGAGTTAATAGCTGATTTTAATGATGGTACTTTTAAACCTCTTTCTAGTGATAGCAATACGCTTGATGGTCTTAACCCTCATTGTTCTTTAATAGACGAACTACATGCCATTTTAGATATTAACCTATATAACGTTATCATTGACGGTATGAGTGCGAGGGAACAGCCAATATCCATTATTACAACTACAGCTGGAACAGTACGAGAAGGAATATTCGATATCAAATACGAAGAGGCTGAGAAGATAATCAATGGATATAGTGATGAATCTGGCTACCATGATGATAGGGTACTTGCTCTGATTTATGAACTTGATAAGAGAGAAGAGTGGACAGATTCAAGCTGTTGGGCAAAAGCTAATCCAGGTCTTGGAACCATCAAGAACTATGATGAGTTAAAACGAAAAGTTGAAAAAGCAAAAGAAAATCCTTTGTTGGTGAAGAACTTACTGACAAAGGATTTTAATATTAGGGAAACATCTTCTGAGGCATGGTTGACGTTTGAACAAATCAACAATGAAGCTACGTTCGACATTGAAGAATTGAAACCACGATATGCAATAGGTGGTGCCGATCTATCTAGTAGTGTCGATTTAACATCAGCTTGTGCAATGTTCCAAGTTAGTGGAGACAGCACCATTTACGTTAAGCATATGTATTGGCTTCCAGAGGACTTACTGGAAAGAAGAAGTGAAGAAGACAAGATACCATATAACATTTGGCATGACATGGGTCTACTTCGAACAACTCCAGGTAACACGGTTCACCATAAATACGTCACTGAATGGTTTCAAGAGCTACAGAATGAATACGATGTTTACATCCCATGGGTTGGTTATGATAGTTGGTCGGCTAGGTATTGGGTCGAGGATATGCAAAGTTACTTTGGTAAAGATTCAATGATTCCAGTTATTCAAGGAATGAAAACTTTATCGGCACCAATGAAAAACCTTGGCGCAGATCTTGATGCCAAAAAGATTAACTACGGCAACAACCCTATAACAAAATGGTGTTTAACAAATACATCTGTAAAGATAGATAAAAACAATAACATCCAGCCAGACAAAGGTAATAACCAACGAAGACGTATAGATGGTACTGCTGCAATGTTGAACGCTTATGTTGTTTTCAATGATAAGTACAGTGATTATGAGAACATGATTTAAAGGAGGTGAGAGTTTGGGTTGGCTAGACAGGTTTAAAAGAGAAAACAGAGCTGTTACCGTCACGAAATTTGAAATGATTACTGACGAAGGAAATGGTTTTTATGCTTGGAACGGTAACATCTATCAGTCCGACATAGTAAGAGCTGCAATTCGACCAAAAGTAAGAGCGTTTGGTAAGACGGTTGCAAAGCATATACGAAATGGTCCAGAGGGATTAAAGGTAAACCCCGATGCTTATATGAAGTTCTTGCTTGAAGAACCTAATCCATATATGACTGGACAAATGTTTCAAGAAAAAATGATTACGCATTTAGAGTTAAACCATAACGCATTTGCTTATATCAATAGAGATGAAAATGGTTATCCGCTAGAAATGTATCCAATTAACTCGACGACTGTAGAGGCTATTAAGAATGGTAACGGAGAGTTGTTCTTAAAATTTACTCTTAAGAATGGGAAAAATGTAGTATTCCGATACAGCGACATCATTCATTTACGAAAAGACTTCAATGACAATGAAATTTTCGGAGATAGTCCTGGTCAAGCTTTAACACAATTGATGGATGTAATAGTCACTACTGATCAAGGTATTGTAAAAGCCATTAAAAATTCGAATGTAATTAAGTGGTTACTAAAATTTAATCAAACATTACGTCCAGAGGATTTAAGAAAGGCAACCAAGGAATTTGTTAACGATTATTTAAACATTGATTCAGAGACAGGCGGTGCGGCCGCAACAGATTCTAAGATGGATGCTGTTCAGGTAAAGCCGAATGACGTTGTAACGAATGAAAAACAAATGTATGAGACCACTAAGCGTGTATATGCTTTCTTTTCTACAAATGAGGATATCGTTCACAGTAAATATGATGAGAATGGTTGGATATCTTATTTTGAAGCTGTAGTAGAACCGGACATTGTACAAGCAAGTGGGGAATACACTAGGAAGCTTTTCTCCAGAAGAGAAAGAGGTTTTGGGAATAAAATAGTTTTTGAATCATCCAATCTATCATTTGCTTCCATGCAAACTAAATTAGATCTTGTGCAGTTTGTTGATCGTGGTATTTTGTCTCCTAATGAGGTGCGCGAAATTCTGAACTATGCACCTACAGAGGGTGGAGACGAAATGATAAGAAGATTAGATACACGCCCTACTACTGAGTAAGGGTGATTTTTTATGCCTAAAAGGAGGTGAGAATAATTGACGAAGATCCAAATTAAAGGAACTATCATCAGCGACAATTTGCAACGGATTTATGATTGGATAGGCATCGAAGCTACAAGTCCAAGTAAAGTGCTCAACACACTACCTACTAATAAAACTAGCATTGAAGTGATTATCAATAGTGGGGGTGGTGATGTTTTTGCTGGAAGCGAGATTTATACAGCCCTAAAAGAATATGAGGGTGAAGTAACAGTCAAAGTAGTTGGTCTAGCCGCCAGTGCTGCAAGCGTTATTGCGATGGCAGGTGACAAGGTCTTAATTTCACCAACAGCTCAAATGATGATTCATAATGTTTCAACATCAGCAGGCGGTGATTACAGAGACTTCGAACATACTGCCGATATATTAAAGTCTGCTAATCAGTCGATAGCCAATGCTTATAAAAGTAAAACAGGCAAGTCTGATGATGAACTGAAATCCTTAATGGATGCCGAAACATGGTTTAACTCTGATTCAGCCTTAGAACATGGTTTTGCTGATGAAGTGATGTTTACCGAGAACAAGGAACTTTCTTTAACTGCAAGTTTTGGTGCGGTCACGTTAAATGAAGAGGCGATAGAGAAAATTATTGGCCTTATCGAAGAAAAACCTTTAAGCAATAAAAATGATCCATCAGCAAAGTTAAAAGCTGAATTACAACTACTTAAATTAAAAGGAGGAGTTCAATAATGAACCCAAAAGAAAAATACTTAGCAGATCGTAAAGACCTAATGGCACAAGCAGAAACATTAATTGCTGAGAACAAAATGGAAGAAGCACAAGCGAAAATGGAAGAAGTAAAAACGTTAGATGCAAACTTTGAAGCTCAAGCATTAGCTAACGCAAACCTAAATGCTTTAAAAGACAATAAAAAAATAACGGATATCACTAACAAATCCGTTTATGTTGCTGATGGTTCTATCGTAGATCAATCTTCTCCGGTCAATGTATTAAATGACGAAAAGGTGTATGAAAACGCTTGGGCTAAGAAGATGATGGGACAAAAAGTTGAAGGTCAAGAGTTAGAGGTCTTCAATAAAGTGAACAAGGAATTCAATAATGCATTTACTCATGATACTAATAATACTGGAGTTCTTATCCCTGAAACAGTGGTCGCTGGAATTTGGTCTCGTGCCGAAGAAATGTATCCATTGTTTGCTGATGCGAAAAAATTTAATGTACGCGGCACTTTAAAGATTGCGAAACATCTTTCCATTGATGCAGGTGATGCTGCTTGGTATGCAGAGGGTACTCCAACTGAGGATGAGGAAAATACATTTGGTGAACTGATTCTGAGTGGGCATGAACTTTCCAAAGCTGTCACAGTTTCTTGGAAGTTAAAAGCTATGGCTGTACAAGATTTTATTCCATATATCATCAATGAATTAGGAGAACGTGTTGGAGTTGCATTAGGAACAGCAGCTGCACGTGGTAACGGAACAACCGAACCAGAAGGAGTGGAAACAGCTTTAAAAGCAGAAACAAGTACTCCTCAAGTTGTAAATGGCGTTGCTTCTTATGCAAACATTACTGCAGCAATATCTAAAGTACATTCAAGCTACTTGAATGGAGCAAAGTTCTATGTGAACAATGCATCTATTTACGGGGAAAATGGATTGATCAATGTTCTAGACGGAAACCAACGCCCTTACTTTACTCAAGATGCATTAGGACAATATGCTGGTCGTATGTTTGGGTTCCCAGTAGTAGCTGATGCAGGGGTATCTCCTGGAGCTATCCTATTCGGTAATGCGAATAAAGGGCTGGTATTTAACACAAACGAACCATTCAGCGTAGTGACTGAAGACCATGCTAAAGCACGTACAACAGATTATGTTGCTTACGCTGTCGTTGATGGAGGAGTTTTAGATACTAAGGCGTTTGCTTTGATTGATGGGATAACTACACCTTAATAAAAAACAGGAGGGATTTTTTATGGCTGAGTATACAGTTTTAAAAACCTTTAGAGATAGAGAATCGGACTTTAAAATATTTGAGTCCGATTCTCCTTATGTTTCAGATAACAAAGAGTGGACCGACTATCTTGTGAAAGAAGGTTTTCTCAAAAGAAATAATTCTAAAACAACCGCCGTAAAGAAGGACGAAAAAAAAGAGGAGAAGTCTAAAAAAGCTACTCGTAAGAAAGCGAGTGAATAATTATGTTAAGCGATGTTAAAAAGGCATTACGTGTGTCCTCTTCAGCATTTGATAGTGAAGTAACAGATTTAATTGAGTCAGCAAAACTGGACTTGAAGATGGCTGGAATAGCAGTGTCTGATAGTCCAGACGCTTTGTTAAAAAGGGCTATCACAATTTACTGCAAGGCTAACTTTGGCTACGAGAATCCTGATGCTGACAGGTTTACTCAATCGTACACCATGTTAAAACAACATCTAAGTCTGAGTGGTGAGTATCGTGAGCCGATGGTCTGATGTGGTCTACTTTAATACAACAAAAATCATTACAGATGATTTGCAACAAGAAATAGAAGTGCCAGGAGACCCA
Source organism: Psychrobacillus sp. Z16_25 (assembly GCF_056856695.1). NCBI lineage: Bacteria > Bacillati > Bacillota > Bacilli > Caryophanales > Bacillaceae > Psychrobacillus > Psychrobacillus sp. Z16_25. Next base: position 18,093 of record NZ_JBXEOV010000025.1, read on the forward strand.
CGTGAGGTCTTTGCGAACAAAAGAAGCATAACCCAGTCTGAATTCTTCAATGCAGGACAGAAAGACCTTAAGCCTGCCAAATTATTTGAAATCAGACTGGCTGATTATAATCAGGAAGAATATTTACATCATGAAGGTGTTAAATATTTTATTTACCGTACCTTTGAAAAGGGAGAAAACATAGAACTATATAGCGAGGTGAGGGTAGGTGGCAATTAATATAAATAACCTTGCAGATGAAATTAATCGTACCCTTGCCGAGTATGCAAATGGTATTGGTGAAGATATGGATCAAGTAGCTGAGAAAGTCGCAAAAGACGGAGTAAAGAAGCTTAGGCTTCGAAGTCCGAAGTCTCCCGGTGGAGGAGATTACTCAAAAGGTTGGAGAGCAAAGAAGGTCTATGGCAAATGGATTGTTCATAACTCTACCAACTATCAACTAACTCATTTACTTGAAAAGGGGCATGCAAAAGTATCTGGTGGTCGTGTTGATCCAATTGTCCACATCGCTCCCGTAGAGGAAGAGATGATAGATGATTATGTGAGTGGTGTAGAGGAGGCGATTCGCCGATGACATTGCCTGAACTAGCACAAAAATTGTTATCCCTTGGATTTCCAGTTGCATATTCGCATTTTAAAAGCACCCAAGTCCCCCCGTTTATTTGCTATCTGGTTGTGGATGAAGATACTTTCAGTGCTGATAATAAGCCAATACACCAATCAACTTCGGTTGATATTGAATTATATTCAACAACTAAAAACCTTGTGGCAGAAGGCAAAATAAAAGCCTTGCTCACAGAAAATGAACTCTCTTGGTACTATGATGAACAATTCATAGATTCCGAGGGAGTTTTTAAATGCACATATTCTATCACGTTAATTTAAAAGGAGAGAAATAAATATGGCAGAAAATAAAGTACAGTTCGGTCTAAGTAAAGCAGCATTTGCACCATATACGGTGACAGGGGGAGTGGTTACATTTGGAACTCCTATACCAATCCCAGGGGCTGTTAGTCTGACGTTGGATCCACGCGGAGAGCTCACAGAGTTTTATGCGGATAACATTTTGTATTATGTTGCATCTAGTAACCAAGGTTATGATGCTTCACTAGAAGTCGCTACAATCCCTCAGCAGTTTGCAGTTGATGCTTTAGGAGAAACTTTGGATAGCACTGACGGTGTGATGACAGAGGTAGCAGATGCACAAGGAAAGCCTTTTGCATTTCTATTTCAATTTGAGGGGGATGTAAAAGCTACACGTCACGTGATGTTCAACTGTACTGCAAACCGTCCAAGTATCTCAGGAAGCACAAAAACTACTTCAAACGAACCTGGTACAACAGAATTATCTCTTGTAGCAAGTCCAATTGAGATTGACGGAAAGCTATTGGTTAAAACAAAAACTACCGCTTCTACACCAGCTGCTGTTTATGACGGTTGGTATTCAAATGTCTACAAACCAGCACAAGGCGTACCAACACCTTAAGAAGAGGAGAAACAGTAAATGGAAAAAACAATTGAGATTAGCGGTCAACAGGTCACATTTAAATCTAGTGGTTCTATACCTAAACGGTATAAGATGCAATTCCAACGAGATTTCTTTTCTGACTTGATGGCAATGGAAAGCATTGTAGGTAAAAAGAAACTAACAATTAACGACATAAGAGGAATTGATTTCGAAGTGTTTTATGACATTGCATGGTGTTTAGCGAAAGCTGCTAATCCAACTATTCCAGATCCGTTAACATGGTTGGACAGCTTTGAAACATTCCCGATTATCGAAATACTTCCAGAATTACAGGATTTATTAGCAGCGACTATATCATCTAAAAAAAAATAAACAAAATTGAAGGTACGTCCAGTGGGGAACCAATCAGCACAGAGACGTACCTTGTTTTATGTCATGAATGCAAGCTGGCTCATGAAGATTTAGAGACTATGACAGTAGGCATGGTCCTAGATTATGTGGATGAATACCTAGATATGAAAAATCCTAATAAAAAACCTAAAGCTAGAAAAGCCTCACAAGCGGATTTCGATGCTTTCTAAAGGTAGGTGAGAAGAGATGGCAAGCAAGAAAATCAAAGGCATCACGATTGAGCTCGATGGGGATACAAAGGGATTGGACAAGGCTCTCCAAGGAGTCAACAAGGAAAGTGGTAAGTTACAGTCAGAACTCAAGCAGGTTGAACGTGCTTTGAAGTTTGATCCAACTAATGTGGAACTGTTGCGTCAAAAACAAGAGTTACTTACAGGTTCTATTGAACAAACGAGTAAAAAGTTAGACGTGCTCAAGCAAGCCCAATCTGAGGTGCAGGCACAGTTCGAACGTGGAGATATTGGTGCTGACCAGTATAGGGCATTCCAGAGAGAATTAGTAAAAACAGAATCACAGTTGAAGGATTTACAAGCACGTGCCGATAAGACGGATTTACATGTTAATTCAGATGTAGATACAACTGGAATAGATAGGGCAAAATCTAAATTGAAGGAATTGGGCCCTGCTGCAAAGCAAGCTGGGAAAGAAATCGCAGACGGTATTAAAGCAGGTGCCGTTGCTGGTACCGCGGCCATTGGAGCAATTGTTGCAGGTTCGAGTGATTTAAATAGTGACTTGGCTCGATTAAGAACGAATGCTAGTATGGCAGGGCGTGACTTAGAACTTGTGGAGGACGCATTTAAGCAGATATCCATTGTAACAGGAGAGACAGATTCAGCCGTAGAGACTGTTTCAAACTTACTTGCTAGTGGATTTAAAGACAATCAACTGGCTGGTGTAATTGAAGGTATCAATGGTGCAGCAATTAAATTCTCGGATACATTAAAAACAGAAGGTATTGCCGATGGTATTCAAGAGACATTCGCAACTGGTGAAGCGATCGGTATGTTTGCCGAATTACTTGAACGTAGCGGAATAAATGTGAAGGACTTTAATAAAAAGCTTGCAGAAGCCAAGAAAAACGGTAGTGAAGCTGATTTAGTGTTACAGACGATGGCTGATTTGGGTCTTGGTAGTGTTACCGAAAAGTATAAAGAACTTAATCCAGAAGTAGCTAAGAATGCAGAGAAAACACTTGAAATGCAAGTGGCACTGGCAGACTTGGCGGTAGTGTTAACTCCTCTAGTCGTTTTGGTTACGGAATTTGTTACAAAGATGATTGAATGGACTACCAATAATCCTGAATTAGCAACCACCTTAGGTACCATAGCTGGAGTTATTACAGGTCTTAGCGGAGCGTTCATGGTACTGAGTCCATTGATTAGCGGGATAACGACTTTATTACCCTTATTGTTATCGGCATTCGGTGCTATTAGTGCTCCTGTTTTGATAGTCGTTGCAGCTATAGCTGGATTAGCTGCCGCATTTGTAGCACTGTGGCATAATAGTGAATCCTTTAGAAGCAATTTAACTACTGTATTTGAAGCAATAAAGAATGTAGCTGTCACTGTATTCGAAACAGTGGCTTCTTTTATTGGTGAAAAGATAGCACAGATTAAGAGTTTTTGGGATACAGAAGGTACTCAAATTTTACAAGCAGCAGAAAATATATTTAATGGGATTATGGCTGTTGTAGATTTTGTTATGCCTGCAATAAAACTAGTCATTGATATAGTCTGGTCTGCTATCAAGCAAGTAATTACAGGGGCTCTAGATGTAATCATGGGTGCAGTAAAGATATTCAGCGGTCTATTTACTGGGGACTTCTCAAAAATGTGGGAAGGCGTTAAACAGTTATTTAGTGGAGCAATCGATCTAATCATTGGTTGGATGTCCCTTACTTTTGTTGGTGGTATTCGCACCTTGATAGCTAATCTAGGGAAGAGAGCTCTATCACTTGTAAAAGGCATGTGGGATAACATTCTTGGTGTATTTAAATCAATGGGTGGCAGTGTCCGTAGTTTTACAGATGATGTTCTTGGTAAAGTTGTTGGTTTCTTTAAAGGTTTTGTAGGCAATGTCAAAACCCAAATGAATAATGCAAAACAGGGTGTCGTTACTATTTGGAATGAAGCAGTATCTTTTTTAAAGAATATTGATCTAATGCAAATAGGAAAAGATATCATTAACGGTCTTATTAAAGGTATTGGTTCTATGACAACTTTAATTAGTGATAAGGTGAAAGAAATCGCTAACGGCATACCTGGTTGGGCAAAGAAGGTTTTAGGGATTCACAGTCCATCTCGTGTGATGATGGAAGTTGGTAAATGGACAGGCCTAGGTCTTGCACAAGGGGTTGCAGGGACAGATAGTGCTGTCAAAACTGCCACTAAAGGGCTTACAGATACCATTCAATCTGTTGCAAAAACCCACAATACCAAGCTTCTGGCATTGTCAAAGGAACAGGCAGAAAAAGAGAAATCCATCATAACAAAGCGAGAAAAGGATATTTCTAATATTTACGCCACTGCAAGCTCTAAAAAACGGAAGCTGACAACCTCTGAACTTCAAAAAATAGAGAAGATCCATTCAGATTCTAAAGCTAAACTGATAGCCAATGAGCGTAAATATGCTGCAGAGACTGCTAAAGTGAATGCTGATTTGGCTAAGGACAGGCTATCCGCAATTAAAACATATATAGACGATAAAAAGTCATTGGACCAACTGTCACTTATTGCAGAATCAGAGGTTTGGAGAAAGTCCATAGATTTATTTAGCAAAGGGTCAAAAGAACGTGTGGAAGCACAACGATCATACCAATCTTCAATTAAGGAAATAAACGATAAGATCGTATCTATTAATGAACAATATTCAAGTAAGATAGCTGAGATAAGTAATAATCTGCAGAAACAGGAAGAGGATTTGACGAAAGCTTATGAAGATGCTGTTACTAATCGCGCTTCATCATTGGCAAGTTTCTCAGATACATTTGCTGCCTTTTCGGTAGAGGTAGGTGTTAGCGGTGAAGAATTGCTAAACAACTTACAATCGCAAGTGGATGGATTTAAGTTATGGCAGAATGAGTTTGCAAAGTTAAGTGGTAGAAATATTGATACGGACTTACTTTCAGAGCTATCGGAATTGGGAGTAAAGGCTCTTCCAGAGCTAATGGCCTTAAATAGTCTAACAGATGAACAGCTCGGCAATTACAGTGCCCTTTATCAAGAAAAGACGAGTTTGGCACGAGAACAAGCAGAGACAGAGCTTATCGGAATGAAGGAAGATACTGTACTCAGACTTGGAGAAATGAAAGAAGCTGCCAATGAGCAACTAGAAGTACTTCAAGCGGAGTGGTTAGAAGCAATCAAAGGAGTAACGAAGGCAACAACAGGGGAATTAACTTCACTTACTCAAATCGGTAGGGATGCAGGTAAAGGATTATTAGACGGCCTACAGAGCATGAAAGGTTCTTTGATAGCAAAGGCTCAAGAAATTGCAAATGCGATTAGACAGGCAATCCAAAGCGCATTGGATATTCATAGTCCATCAAGAGTAATGAAAGGTTTAGGAATTAACGTAGGTGAAGGTCTTATTATTGGGATGGATGAAATGATTAACAAAGTAGCTGCATCTTCGGGACGTTTAGCGGAGGCAGTAAATAACGTGCAGGGTTCTTTGGCTAGTAGTAGCATGAAATCCCAAGAATACGGAAGTTCAGTTTCGACTTCCACAAAATCGGTAGATAACAGCAAGACGATGCATAATGAAATTCATATCCATACTCAACAAAGCGGAGAAAGAGCAATGGAACGTACCCTAAGAAGGCTTGCCTTCCAATTCAAATAGGAGGTGACGATTTGATAGTTAAAGAATTGAAGATTACAAACAGTAATGGCGATTCGATACAATTCGGTCGTCATTTTCGTTTGATTGATGGATTGGACCTCAGTAATTTAAGGGCTACCAACAGCTATTCGGACTCTACTAGGGATGGAGCCAACTATCAACGGACTGTATTAGAGACAAGAGATATTGATTTATCTTTTCTTATTTTTAAAAGTAATAAAGAAAAATGGTGGGTGGAGGAAAGAAGGCTAGAAGTTTTTCGAGTATTCAATCCCAAACATAACCCTATGAGGCTGGATTTTACAACGAAGGGCGGAGAATCGTATTACTTGAATGCCAACCTAGAAGCTACTCCAAGTCTTCCACAAGATTTTGAAAACGATAACCATGTTTGGCAAAGAGGATTGTTACAATTCACTGCACCAGATCCATTTATTTATTCCGCTACTTCTACTGTTGTAGAAATTGCTACATGGATTCCAGCCTTGCAATTCCCATTGGTCATCCCTGAAGAAGGTGTTGCGTTTGGATATCGTACTCAATCTTTAATAGCGAATGTAATCAATGATGGAAATAACGATACCGGCATGATAATTCGATTCAAGGCATTGGCCAGTCTGAGCAACCCTTCATTGATCAATGTTAATACGTATCAAACCTTAAAATTAAATATCGATATGCAAGGCAGCGATATGATAGAGGTTAGCACCTATGTCGGTAAAAAGACAGCAACATTGATACGCAATAATGTTCGGACAGATATAACCTATGCGGTTGATTATATGAGTGATTTCCTGCAACTGTCACCAGGAGACAATCTATTTAGATACAATGCGGATTCTGGTGTTGATAATCTAGAGGTCTCTATGATATTCACCAATCGATTTGTGGGGGTGTAATGGATGTCCAATGAAATTGAATTATGGGTATTTGACATGGACTTCAATAGGCTGGGCATAATCGATGTCTTCGAAGAGGTAGAGGCCCATACAAAGTATCATGACCATTCACCACTCACTCTAACTGTGGAGGGCAATAAGAAGCATGCCGATTTGTTGTTAACTGATGCTGATAGAATCATAGTAAAGTCAAATGATATCTTTCGGGGTTATTATGTTGAAACTCCACAGTACACCGATGAGACAGCTGTCACGATTGAAGTTATCTGTCGCTCATTATCCGTAATGATGGCGTGGAGGATTATAAAAGGGCAGCAACGTTTCACAGGTCAACTGGAGGATGTAATAAAGTCATTTATCAATTCCAATGCTATCAATCCTGCTGATCCAAATAGGATAATTCCTAACCTAGTATTAGGGGAAAATGAGGGCATTGATATTGTAGTAGATGAGACATACACCAATAAAGAATTAGATATCGCTATTTGGGAAATGTGTAGGAAATACGATATCAGCTTTGAAATCCTTATGAATCATGAAGCTAAGAAATATGTGGCTAGCACTTTCCAAGGAATAGACCGAAGTGCTGAACAAAATTCGAATTCTAGAGTCATATTTGCAAAGGCCTTTGATAATGTCACCAGGCAATCGTATGTAGATGACAAGGCCGAGTACAAATCTACTGCAATTGTAGAGGGAGAAGAAAAAACAATAATGGTTAACGATATGGTCAATGGATTCGAACGTAGAGAGGTATTTGTGGATGCAACAAACATTCTGAAATCCTATACCGATGAAAATGACCAAGAGGTGGTAATGACAGAGGAAGAGTACATTGCCACAATTTTAGAAACCGGCAATAGTGCTCTAGCTGAATATCCTCGAATACGTTCATTTGAAAGTGATATCGATACCAATTCGCAGTTTACGTATGGTGTCGATTATTTTATTGGTGATAAAGTGACAAATCGAAACGACGAGCTGGGCATTGCAACTCATTCTAGAGTGGTCACGGTAAAGGAAAAATGGAATCGGCAAGGTTATTCTATCAACCTTGAATTTGGTACAAGCATACCAACCTTGCTAGACAAGATAAAAAGGGAGGTTAAACGATAATGGAATTTAAATTACTAGATTTCAAAATTCATGGAGTGGACGGAATGACTAATGCGAAGTTTGTTATTGAAAAAGATGGTAAACAAATAGAATTTGATGAAATGACACGCTTTGAGAATAAGGAAGATGTAACCTTACTTCAAGCTATCGAAACCTTCATTAATGCTAAGGTGGTGAAAAGATAATGGCAGAATTAAGCGGTCCATTTAATGGATTAGATAGAATGTGGAAGGCAGAGGACTTTGCAGAGTATTTTAGTCCACTAGTCACTAACGGATTCTTCCCGAGCGATTCAAACCTAAAGGTTATTGCTGACAGTGATTTAATGAACATCAAAGTCAAAATTGGTAGAGCATGGATAAATGGTCATCAATACAGAAATACGAGTGACTTAATATTGCCTGTTGATATTGCTGACGGAGTACTGAACCGTATTGATAGGGTGGTTGTCCGTCTAAGTTTCAGTGATCGTAGAATGAATACAGTCATTAAAAGAGGTATCCCAGGAAGTAACCCATTGCCACCACCTATTCAAAGAGACGCGGATATTTATGAGTTAGGCGTGGCAACGATTTTGGTACCTGCTGGAGCAACAGCAATCGAACAATCATACGTGACTGACACTCGGGCGGATGTAACGGTAGGTGGTATTGTAAACAACCTCTTTGCAGATGCTAATGCGCAAGCGAAGAATGTTATGTTGGATGATTCAAGCAATCTTTACGTCTCGGACAATGCGGAAGGGGCTTTAATTGAACTTAAACAAGAACTCTCCATTATGAAGTCAGGAGAGGACTCAAACGGAATGTTTACTACTTTTACGCAAAAAAACAGTGCAGGAATAACTGTTAAAAGAAGTGTATTATCCAATCCGGATGCTAATGGCAATTATCGAACACGTACCATTACCCTATACACAGCTGATGGCACAACTGTAATGAAAACTATAGTTAAAACCATTACCTATAATGCAGATGGAGTACTGACAGGTGAGGTGCTTGCTTGATGAACACTGATCTATACGAGCATTTTGGAAATGTAGAAGTGAAGAATTGGGATTTATACCATCACAATATTGGACTAAAATCGATGCCTAAATACAAGTTAGGGTTTGTTATAAAGACTGCACCAAAAACTTTGCAGATGTATGGGTCGAACGGAAATTTGATTAGCACAATGGTTAGTTCACAAGATTTTAACTCCGATGGCGTAATCCCTATCCCAAGTAAAGGAATTATCTTGATTCGTTCACATGTTAATAATACATTCTATATAGAATTATTCAATGGAAACACAGGAGAGAAAGTAGTTTCATGGACACTTGTTGGTAGTGGTTTATTGCCGAGTATTGATGTGTTCGAAAATGGTGATATTTTCATTTCTCATAACAACAATATCTATTGTTACAGTATTAAAGGAGAATTGTTAGAAATCCTAACCGGAATGGGAAGTATCACAGTGAAAGTCCATTCCAAACGTAGAGCGGTGGCTCTTTTTGACTTATCAAGCAATAGGTATTTAAGTATATATGACAGAACAAATATCGCTTCAAAGGTCCCGAAGATACCAAGATTCCAAACTACGTACCCTTTCAGAACATTGCTAAATGACGGGTTAATAGAATCGATGAACCCGGCTGCAGGCTCTTATATGATACATCGAGAAATAGATTATTCATCTGGTGAAATTGTAAACTCGAATCAAATAAATCTTTCTGCAGCCGGATACAGGGAATCCTTTTTACGCGACTATAAAGAAAAAGCGTATTTTTTACGTACAAGTATAGCCACAGGGAACAACACCAAGTTTTTAGTCGAAGTTGACGGGAAGATTCCAGAAGTGATAACTCATCCACTTCCATCAATATCCAATGTACATGACATTGATAATCAATTTATTTTTGCTTCCGATAGCTCGAGCTACAAAATTTACAACCGTCAAGACAATTCGTTGCTTTATACCTTTCCATCTTCATTAGCTAGCGCTTTTAAGGTGGCTTTGAGTACTAAAGGTAGTTATGCCAATTTCCGAAATTATTGGTAAAGGAGGAACTAATATGATACTAGTTATCAGTCACGAAGATGGATCTTTCTCTATAAATCACCAACCTGAACGTTTAGGAAAAACGGAAGAGGAACTTCGGGAAATGGGTGTGCTTCTAGAAAATGTGCCTGAACCTGAACTTAAGGAAGGGAAAGTAGCTATTCTAAAATTCGATGGCACCCAATTGTATTACGAATATGAAGATATTCCATTAACAATTGAAGAGCAACTTGCTCGTAAGGATTCTCAAATTAAGACCATTGAATTGCAACAAAAACAATTAAACGATGATTTATCATCATTTATGGATTTTATACTAATGGGAGGAATGTAGAATGACACCAGTTTATTCATTTAGAGTAGGACCTTATGCGAGAAGTATTTATCTTTATGGTTCAGAGAGATTTCCGGCAATTCCTGATGCATATCATCAGCCGGTAAAACAGTACGCATCAGATAACTTCACTCAGTGGCAGATTGATGAGTCTTTAAGAAGAGGTTACATCACACAACAGGAGTATGACGAAACAATTTTGTTAATCGATGAACCTTTTGAATTACCACTATCAGTTGATGAAGAATTCTAGGAAAACGCAGCATAAGCTAGCGTTATTTTTTATGTTCAAAAAGGATTTACCCCCTCTTTTGTCGAAAAATGGATAAAAGAGGGGGTGATAGTATGTATCCAGTTAAAAGATTTCATGTTGTTAGGGATGAGGGTTCTTATTTGGTAGATGTTTGGACATTAACAGGTACTACCTATAGAGCTCAAGCAACACAATTATTTGTGGATGAATACAGGATTGGAGTATGTAATCAAGCCAACACTGAAACTATTGCAGTTAATGAAGCGGTTAATAACTTGATAGAAAAGTATAAATAATGGTTGCAAGAACGTCCACACGGGCGTTCTTTTTATTTTCCTATATAAAAATACAACAACATAGACAGGGGGATGGAGTGATGCCGGAAAGGATGACATCCATGAAAGAAGCATTTGAAAAAGTAGGAGAACATGAGGAAATAATTCACCAAGGCATCCTACCTCGGGTGGAAGCTTTAGAAAACGAACATTTAGTATTTAAGCAAGAAATGACTGCTTTAAAGTCGGATATTCTTGGAATGCAAAAAGGTCAGAAGGAATTGGAAGTAACAGTCATGAAAGACGGCAAGGAAACTAGAGAATTACTTAAACCTTTTGCTGACCATGTGCTTAGACAAGTTGAGTTTGAGGCTCAGACAGAAAAAGAAATAGTAATAAAAAAATTGGATAAAAAAGAAAAGATAACAATGGCATTTTATAGCGCACTTGGTACGGGAGGATTAGCTACCATCATTATCGCAATAATTACATTGTTAAAATAGGAGGAATCATTGATGAAAATCAACATGAAAGTACGTTTTAGAAACCCTTTGTTTGTTGGTCAGTTAATTATAACTATTTTATCACCAGCGTTGGTTTACGCAGGTTTAAGTTTGACTGATATAACTTCTTGGAACACCTTGGAAGAACTTTTAAAGTCAGCTTATGGAAACCCAGTTCTGCTATTCACTATGATTTATGCAGGATACCTTCACATAATAGATCCGACTACTGAAGGCCACTGTGATTCAGAGGATGCACTAAAATACGATAAGCCAAAGGAGTGAAAGTAAATGGTGAAAATAGCTATTGATGCAGGACATGGTTTTAACACTCCAGGAAAAAGAACTCCTGACGACGAAAGAGAATGGATGTTTAATGACATTGTTGCAAGATATGTGATTGCTGGTTTGAGAGGTTACGAGGATGTAGAGACATTACGCTTAGATGATCCAACTGGAATAAAAGATGTTTCTCTTGTAGCGCGTACCAATAAAGCTAACAATTGGAAGGCAGATGTATTAGTAAGTATTCACCATAATGCCGATGAAGGTAAATGGGGTAATCATACTGGAACTGAGACATACATCTACCCAGGGAGCAAACAATCAAAAAAGCTTGCAGAAGCTGTTCATCCACAATTAATTAAACATTTACGTTTAAAAGATAGAGGGATTAAAGAAGCTAAATTTCATATGCTTTCTGAATCTAATATGCCAGCCATCTTAACTGAGGGAGGTTTTATGGATAGTAACATTGATATCATCGCTTTACGTGATGAGACCAGACTAAAAGCTCAAGCAGATGGAATCGTGAGAGGGTTAGTTAGTTACTTTGGTTTAAAGAAAAGCGAGGAGGTAAAAGGCGTGGCTAAGAAAGCTAAAGAAGTATTACCTGATGCAGAATTTTCAAGTGCTACCTTACGAGAGACATATGAAAAGTTGCTTGAATCCAAAGCCACTCAACAAATCGTTATTGACGGGGGCATTAAAGCTGGAGCTTTCGGAGCAAATTGGAAAACTAGATGGGAAAAACGTGAGCTAGCTCCCATGGATATTGTTGGTCTAGCCGTATTAAAAGCATTGAAAGATTAGTAACTAGAAGCCTGTTACCTTGATTGGTGGCAGGCTTTTTTTATTTTCCCTAAAAATGCAAGTTGTAAATAAGAACAATTGTTCGTATAATAATTAAAAAGGACGTGATTATATGAACGACAGTTTTTTTGATGACATGCTTGAGTTACCTGATTTATCGAAAGTGAGAGACCGCGGAAAGAAAAAATGGACTGCTATGATGTTGACTGAGCATGTCTCACTGTTAAGGCAGTATGTAGATGACATAGAGAAGGTACCACGTCCACAGCTGGATGAGTTTGATTTGCAAATGCTCCAGGAAACAATAGAAGTAGCTTTAAAAAGTAAGGCTGATACCAAACTAAAGCTATGGAGAGCTGGTGAGTTTATCTATAATCGTGGAATTGTGGAGGATATCGATTTAAAGAGGCGCATAATTAAACTTGAAGATCCCTTCAAACTACACGATATAAAAATGGATGAGGTAGTAGACGTTACGATAATGGAGTGATCCAATTGAAGAAAACAGCCAAGGAATTAGAAACAGAAGCATTAATTAACCAAATGGCAGAAAAATATTCTAAAGAGGAGGTATTACGTTTTTTAGAAAACCTTCTCAAGTTAAACGAGGCAGAGAGAAAAGCTGTTTTAGAAATAGCTAAGATGACAAATCGTGTAGAAAGACGAAATATCGAAAACAAAAAGAAAACCACCAACTAGTGATGGAAGGTGGTTATTCTTATATCCCTAACAATTGCTTCTTTTTTGCATCGAACTCTTCTTGTGTAAGTATTCCTTGGTCTAGAAGTTCTTTGAATTTAATCAATTCATCTGCAGCACTAATAGTAGGAGTGGTATTGGCAGGTTCAGAATGTCTCTTACTTTCTATTAAATCAACAAGCTCCTTAGCTTTACTCAATTCTTTCTTGTTAAAAAGTATAGAATTCTCATCTTTAACAGCTGACAAAGATCCTCCTTTTGTTTCACTAGAGCCACTGTAGGCAAATTGGATATAACCAGTAGTCAAACCTGGTTCTTTAAATTGGATAGCTGTTATGGACTTTAATGGAATGGATTTTTCGCCCTTACTACCACCTTTGTTTAAATAGTTCATCATACCTTTTGGTTGGATTTTTACATTGTAGTCATCCACAGTAACAATAAACTTGCTATTCGAAGTGAACTCAAATACTTGCGACATCATTTCTACCTCCAAGTTAGATTAATTATTTTTACTATAAAGGAAAATATATCTAAATGCACCCTTTTTTATAAAGCGTTACCCACTTCCTTTAATATTTCTAAGAACAATGGAGACAGTTGGATCAATACATATCCAAGCCCAGCATTCATTATTAACGACCATGCTTTTTCACTATTACCAAACATAAAGAAGAAACATGCACCTATCATGATTACACTGGCTACCGGAAAGCTAATTGCAACTAATATTTGAATAACAGGATCTAGTATGTTGGTCAGTATCTCTAGCGATGTTCCTGCAACAAATCCAGTCTCTATGACTTCAGGTGAACTTTGTAACTGTAAAGGAGCATACTGTGGAGTAAATATTACAGGCGCTTGCTCAACGACTGGCGCTGATGTCGCAATGATTTGTTCGGTGCTTCCTTGCGATAGCCTATGTGCTAATAGACCAATGCTAGCCACCGCAGGCACCACCGCAGCTAGTGCTACTGTCTTTTTAGTCGCATACGCATCACCAGGTACTCTATGGCTAAAATCAGTATACTCACTCTCTGGAACTACCTCTATTTTATACTTCTTTCTAAACATACCTTTTCCTCCTTCTATTTGATTTCAGCATTTGTATACACTCTATATCTTGGTAGACCATGGCAGGCTTCGATAAGTTGTTTTTTCCTGAAATTGCTTGTGGTTAACCAAACAATGACAGGGAAGTGTCCAAGTGACTCTGCAAGTAATTTGTTTTCATAGAGCTTCTTATACCGCTCAATCTTTAAACGATTCTCTTTCATGGTTTGAGTGTGATCCACTTCAAGAAAATGTTTTTGCAGACTAAGGGAATACATTGCATCCACAATTACAGATGAGCTACCATCCGATACTTTTATCTCACTCTTCCAATCGTGTGGGCAGTTTAAGTGAAGCCAAAAGTCATTCCTCATCAATGTGTGATTAATATGACCACCCTTTTTCCTTATTTTCGGACAATCTACATACACCCGTCCTTCTTTATTTAAATAGTAAATGGTTTGATAGCCTTCTCTAACATGATTTAAATAAGGAGAGAGGTTGCGAAGTATTCTGTTCGTATTTTGGATACTGCCAAATCGGAAATACTTGTTCAGCTGGTCCCTTGTCAAAAAGTCAAACTTCTTCAAAAGTAACAGTATTTGTTCTTCTCTTTGGCTTAACTTCCCCAAGGTCTATTACCTCCTCTCGGATGTATGGTGATATGATCTCCTGGATAACCTCCGGTGTGACAATTGGTGTTTGAAGTATTTCGCGTTTATCCGCAGTTTGGTAAATGGCCCTACCTTTAATTTGAGGTAGTAACTCTGCACCAGTTTCATCGAGTACTACACGTGAAGCTGTAGCTGATTGCACTCGGAAGGAAAGTTTAGCATCGCTATTTTGCTTGCATTGACGAGGTATTACATCGCCAGTAGGGTATTGGGTAGCGAGTATCTGTCTGAAACCTAGCCCGGCACCAAGTCTCGCTATTTGGCTCATATATGTCTGACACTGTGTTTTTATTTTCTTTTCTTCAGATGTAACCGCCTCTGCAGGATTCAATTCACCCACCTCATCTATGATAATGAAATATCTTTCCTTGATTCCAGCTTCCTGGACGTTCTTTTTTCCAAACATCCTTAGCCTTTGTTGTATTGTTCTCATTTGTTCATAAGCTTGAGCAAGAGTGTTTAATGCATCCTCTGGTTCATAAGCAATGGAAACTGTCTGTCGGATGTTCTCGTAGTCACAAAGCTCGACACCGCCTTTTAAATCAATCAAGAATAGGTTTAAATGGTCAGGGTTACTTTCCAAAAGGCTTACTATCAGAGAGTTAATAAAATTGCTCTTTCCGTATCTTGTAGCACCTCCAAGTACTAAATGAGGTACTTTTTCGAAGTCATGGTATTTAAATTCGTTTTTGTTTCTTGTAATTCCGACCGGTACCTGCCATTCATGCCCCTTAACGTAGTTAACCTTAACCGGCAAAGGTTTCTCGTAAACTCGGATAATTAGGAGACCGTCATAGTCCAATTCGATTTCTTTCATCTCAGTAAGTTTTTTCTTCCACAGTTCTTGAAGCTGCAACACGATTTTCTCATCAAAGTTAAGCGACTTTAAGTCTTTGAAAGAAATCCGCTTTTTTCTATTATTAATACCATCCTGTAAGGTACCCATCTTATTTAAGTAATCATTAAAGCTTCTTCCTAGAGGAATCCTATACTTATATTCCCATCCCCAATCATGCTGTTTTTTCTTAATTAATTGGGTGGTCAAAGTGTCTTTGCCATCCTTCACGTTCAATCCGCTGAGTGAGATAATCCTTTGAATTTTTCCGCTATCATTTGTTGCCAATCCTTTTTTTTTGATGAAAGCTTTTAATGCGACTCCCCCCATTAAAGAAGTAGTCAAAATTTCAAACAACATTTTTAGCCAACTCCTTTGTTTTGAGATGCCACGGGTTCTCTTATGTAATAAGAGTTGCAAGCATCGGTTATTTTTAAAAACGATTTTAAAGCCTTATAGTTACTGGTGTCTTCCTGTTTCAGATGCTACTAACCAGGTGAACATCCATCTGAAACACCACTTGATGATACATAGTATGCAGCCATTTTAAAAATTACTACAATTGTAGTAAAAAATATTTTGTCGCATATACTGTTACTACAATTGCAGTAAAAAACGAAAGGGGAAGTTAATGAGGACAGTGGTACTTGGTATAGATGCAGGAAACCATAAGGCGAAGGTCGTTGGACAGTTTGGGGTGGATAGCTTTAAAACGAATATCTGTGATTGGTTTGAAAGGGACGTGGAAGAGCAGTTCGGTAGTGATGATATGGAGTTTGAGATAAATGGAAGGAAAGGATTTGCAGGATCCATAGCAGCATTCGAAGATGAGTTCGGGGATGGAACGATGTATGGAGACAGCAAGGCCCATGAAGATACAAAAATAAGAGTCCTTCTAGCTATCTACCGATATTTAAATAGGTACTGTCCACACTTTGACAGGGTATCCATTGTTACCGGCCAACCTATCAAGAGACACAAGCAAGAGGAAAAGGAATTAATCAAGCGAATGTTAGAAGGACATCACCAATTCAAAGTGAACGATAAAGATATCTCATTTACTATAGAAGCTGTCGGAATTGCTCCAGAGGGAAGTGGGGCTTTTTGGAGCATCCCTTCTATGGGTACGATAAGAATATTAGATATTGGTAGCGGTACCGTAAACGCAGCAACAGTTATCGATAAACATCATATCAATAACGCTAGCACGACCTTTAACTTTGGAGTGGAGACGGTTACGGATAAAGAGGATATTGCAAAGATAGCCAGAGGGATTATTAGGAACACAACGAAGCTCAAGTGGAACAAGAACGATAAAGTGTATATATGTGGTGGAATAGCAGAAGGGATTACCCCATATCTTATAGAACATTATAGGAACGCTGAAATACTATTGCCGGAAATCGTCCGTGGAAATGGGGTGAAAAAATTGCATCCTGTCTTCGCAAATGCGGTTGGATTTTACGAGCTGGCGAAAGGAGCATATGGGTGAGTGAGAGGATAAACAAATCGATTAGCTTCAACAAGGAAGATGAACACGATTTAAGTTTATTACAGCATGCCGAGAGAGTTAATCCGCTGAATGGTAAAAAGAGAAATTTCAGCAAGTATGTAAAGAAACTTATTGAGGATGACATGTATAAGAAAGTAGAGAAAGTAGTTGTTCAAGATGAGGATGAAAAGAAAACAGATCCGTATACTGAAAAGGCAATGAAGGGGTTTTTATAATAACAGGTGACCAAACAGGTGACCAAATGTAGAAATTAAGTGACCAAAAGTGAAGTTTGTAGAATAGTCTTAAAAGAAAGTAACTGTCCAGAACGCTGTTATATCAACGTTTTGGACAGTTATAGAAAATTATTGAATATCTATTCTTGATATGGGCGGCATGGG
>NZ_JBXEOV010000026.1:0-27634 GCF_056856695.1 Psychrobacillus sp. Z16_25
GTTTTCTCGGGACTGGATGGCAACGTTGTCTGTTTCATTTCACTCGCAATATCTTTTCGAAGCTACCGAAGAAGGGGGCAGAATCCTTTCGTCGCAAGGTATCAGCCATCTTCAGGGAAGACAAGATAGAAGATGCAAGATTGAGGTATCAAGCTTTACAAGATGAATACAGCAGCGTGGAAAAGTATGAGAAAGCCCTGACAACTTTAGACGAAGGCTTTGAGGAGGTGACACAATATTATCAATTCAAAGTTGGATTACACAAATATATACGGACCACGAACCGAGTGGAGAATATCAATTTACAAATTCGCCGCCGTGAAAAAGTAATCCGTGTCTTTCCTAATGACGCATCAGCCATAAGGTTGATCGGTTCCGTGTTGATGGACTTGGATGAAGAATTAAGAGGAAGACAGGGGCTGTTCCATTATGAGAATATTTATTTAGAAGAATAGTCGACTTGATGATCCCGAAAATCGAAATATCAGGAGTATAGGAAAGGGTTAACCCTTTCCTATACTCCTGACATCAAAATAAAAAGAAGCACTTATATTACCCAAAAGGAATTTACACAAGATTATGCACTTGACTTTCCACCATTCTAAGTGAGAGTAAAACTTGGCTATCTGAGAGTAAGTACCACCTGAATAAGAGAAAACTGCTCCTATCCGAGAATAAACTGATCCCAACCGAGAGTAACCTTCCGCCGAGTGAGAGTAAATCCCAGCCGAACGAGAATAAAGGGATTTCCAATTTTCCCTAATTAGCTCAAAAATAGACGAAGCATCTCTCTTTCGCCAAACTCCAACGCTTTTGCTATTACATTCGCTAGCTTTCTAATTTATTCTGCAACTATGTCCAGTGAATCCAATTCATGAAAAATAAGCAGTGAAACTATTTAATTGTTCATTCGTACAAATATTAAACATATATAAAGGAAAGAAAATACTGTTTTGAAGGGAGTTCAAATGACGTTGTATATTAGGGAAACCGGAGAAAAACATCCTTCCGTATTGTTATTTATACACGGTGGAGGAGTTAGTGGCTGGATGTGGGAAGAGCACGTTGCTTATTTTCATAATTATCATTGCATTGTACCTGATTTGCCAGGACATGGTAGGAGTGAAGCTAAAGAATGCTTTTCTATCAAGAAGTGTGCAGAAGAACTTATAGATTATTTAAAGACGAACGTACCTAATAAGGAGATTATTGTGGTTGGCTTTTCGATTGGAGCACAAATAGCACTTGAAATGCTTGCCAAAGAGCCAACAATGATAGATTACGCGATGATTAATAGCGCCACGGTAAAGCCGATGCCCTTAATAAAGAAAATGGTGAAGCCCACTGCCTTGCTGTCTTATCCACTAATAAAAAATAAGAAATTCTCGAAACTTCAAGCAAGGTCACTGTTCATACCAGAGGACAAATACGAGCAATACTATAAGGAAAGTCTTAATATATCAAAAACGATATTACTTTCTATGCTTGAAGAAAATATGTCCTACGAATTACCCGAATGTTTTAAGTCTAACCAGTCAAAGTTGCTTGTGACTGCAGGAAATAAAGAAAGAACAGTAATGAAGGATTCCGTTTTTGAGCTTATGTCCAGACACAATAATTGTAAGGCACTAATACTACCAAGCATTGGTCATGGGCTACCTTTGGCTGAGCCTTTACTTTTTTGTATGCTACTAGAGGAATTTCTAGAGGAGGCAAAGAGTGAGTCTACCAATTTCGTAGGGAGCCTCTAATGTTTAAAATATAGAAAGGGACCGTCTAAAAAAGTCATTTTGAGACGGCCCCTTGCTGTTAGGGACGGGACATATTGATGCGACCACCCCAGGAGCAATGATAAATAGCATATATCTATCAAAGCAGGAAGGGGTCCATAAGTTTTCTACTTAATGGGACACCCCTTTTATTTTTGATTTAAAAACCTATAGAGCTATCGGAGTCTTCCCAAGCATTTTTGTTAGAGCGTTTATTTTGTTCTTGTAGTTCTCTAATTCGTTTTTCATATCCAAGCTCTCCGTCATAATGCCAATTGAGGGCAACGGACATATACAGCTCGTTTAGCTGAGACATCGAAAGACCGGTAGAGCGTTTCGCTGCATCTGCAAGCTGCTCATCTGAGAAGATATGCTGAATATCTAATTTAACTAGATATTCTTTCCGCTGCTTTTCAGATGGAGAAGGTATCTCATAAGCACGGTCAAATCTTCCAGCTCGGTTAATTAAGGCAGGATCAATTTTTTCAGGGTAATTGGTTGTACCGATAATGAAAAGTCCCTCTCTCGATTGGACACCATCCAGCGTGTTTAGGAAGATGGAACGAGTATATTCAGGCATGGAATCTATATCTTCTATTACAAGAATCGCTGGTGCTAGTCTTGTAACTATTCCAAAGACACTTTGTATAGAATGGCTCCCAGTGAATTCAGTTATTTGCCAATACACGACTGGAGCTTTTGTGGAGCCGGTTATGGATTTTACCAAAGTGGTTTTACCGTTACCGGGTGAACCATAAAGAAGTATTCCTCTTTTATATGGTAAGCCGTATTCTTTGAAGAATCTTCCATCTTCTTTAAAAAATTCATCAATGGATCGAAAAATATCTCTCTTGATGGATTCCTCGAGTAGAACATCCTCTCTATTTACTACTGCTTGTTCTCCATACTTCCTTCTTTGCACACCATTTTCTGTATCCACGAGATAGGTGATTGATTGCATAAGAAGTTTTCTCATCTTTTCGTCGATCTCGTTTAGGAAATATATAGCTTTTTGAGGTGATGTTGCAAAAAAGTGAAATGCTGGCCAGGTATGGTCAAAGGAAAAATAGAATGTATGTGTGATTGCTACCTCATAATCAGGGAAAAAAACTAATTTATTGTCAAAGGATAACAAGTTTTCTAGTTGACTATCCATAGTAAACTCAGAATTACTAGAGATTTTATAGGAGGGCTTTGATTCGTATATAGTTGCTAATACATCGTAATTGATCAAGTTGTTTTCCATCATTTCTAGTAGACTGGTATCATATTGCGTGATGTCTAAATCTATAGGTACCCAGTTTCCTTCTTTATGTACTTGTAACAATTCAATGACTCTCCGATTAAATATCGCATAATTTTCATATGCAGGATGAGTCTCTCTGTATATTTCCTTGTTTGGGAATAGAATCTTTTTTTTCATTTTTTCCTCCAATAAAAAAGGTTTCTCCTTGAAAGAAGAAACCTTATGAGATTATTTTGATTTTATTTTCCCTGTCCAAGTTTTGAATCCACCTTGAAGCTGATAAAGGTCTGTATATCCTTTTTTCTTAAGGAATAATGCTGCTCGAGAGCTTCTTGCACCATTTTGATCATAAAGATAAACTGGTTTGTCAGGTCGGATTTCTTTGAAGCGCTGTCTAAGCTGCGTGGAAGGGATATTACGTGCGCCTAAAATATGTCCAGCATCAAATTCTTTAGGCTCCCTTACATCAATTAGCTGGGCTTTTCGATAACCCTTGATAAATTCTTCTTGGTTGAGATTTGTTACTGCTTTTTTTATGCGGAATGCAGAAATAGCCGCATACGCTACCAGTATTACTAATACTGCAATGATAGTATATAGAATTTCTAACACGGTCTTTCCCCTTTCTATGCTTAAATCTATTATAAAAGATTTGCTAGATACAATTCAATCTATTTGATAAAATGAATATCGTTATGCTTTATAAAGGAGGACGTCTGTTGGAAAAGGCTAAATGGTACTATTTGGATTCTGGTCCTTGTGATCCAGCTTATAATATGGCAATGGATGAAGCACTCCTAGACTGGCATAGCGAGGGACTCATCCCTCCGGTAATTAGGTTTTATGAATGGAATCCTGCTACTCTATCGATAGGTTATTTTCAGTCTGTGCAAAAAGAAGTGAACATGGAGGCTGTTAAAGCTCAGCGTTTGGGCTTTATTAGACGACCGACTGGAGGTAGGGCAGTGCTCCACGAACATGAATTAACATATAGTGTCGTTGTTTCGGAAAAATACCCTGATATGCCGACTACCGTAACAGAAGCTTACCGTAAAATAAGTGAGGGGTTATTAAGAGGATTCCAGCATCTTGGTTTAGATGCTTATTTTTCCATTCCTAGCACAGTGGAAGAACTAGAGTCTTTAAAGAAGCCGAAAACAGCCGTCTGTTTTGACACACCAAGCTGGTATGAGCTTGTTGTAGCAGGAAGGAAAGTAGCTGGCAGTGCACAAACAAGACAAAAAGGTGTTATTTTACAACACGGTTCTATTCTTTTGGACCTAGATATTGAAAAGCTGGTTAATACTTTTCGTTTCTCCTCGAAGGAAGAAAAAGAAAGGGTTGAAGCTAGTGTATCTCAGAAAGCTGTTGCGATTAACAAATTATTACAAAATCAGATTTCAATCGACATGTGTAAGCAAGCTTTTAAAAATGGATTCGAAGATGCTTTACACATTGACTTAATAGAATTTCGATTGACCTCTGAACAAGAAAGTTATGTAAATGAGCTTGTTAACGAGCGATATGGGAGAAAAGAATGGAATTTTAGAAAATAAAAGTCACTAAGACATATAGAGAAAAGCAAAAATAGGAAATAATACTTAAATTTACATTCTTTATATTAATTGCTTTACACCTCTATATATAGTGCCGTATGATAAATAAAACTACTACATCTTGTATATAAGAGAGATGTAGAATGGAGGAAGCATAAATGGTAACCACTACAAATGTAACAGCTTTGGATTTAAATATTCCTCAACTTAACAAGGACATCGATTTATTTCCTCAAGTTCATCCAATAACGGAAGATATGAAATTGACACATAAGGGTGTCTCTCGACTTGTTATGATTGATCGCTACTCTTTTAAAGACACTGAAAAGAAAACGCTAAAAGTAGGAGATTTTGTCGTTTTAACGGTAAAAGAAGATCCTAAATTTCCAGCAAGAGGTCTAGGGTATATTGTGTCAATTGACAAAGAGGCTAAAACAGCAGAAGTTTTAATCGAAGAGGACTATCGAAGTGCAATTGACGACAGCTCCAAGCTAAAAACAGGCATCATTACTAGACCGTTAAGTGTGATTGAAAAGCCACTGGAAGTTTTCTATGAGCAAATCGCAAAGCGTAATGCTACTGGACTTGCTTCTGTAGAGAAAACGGAAGAAAAAAGAGCCGAATGGTTTGAAAAGTTCTATCAACAGCTAGTTTCTCTTAAATTCATTCCAGCTGGACGAGTTCTATATGGAGCAGGTACTGGTACGGATGTAACCTACTTTAACTGTTATGTAATGCCATTTGTTGCTGATTCTAGAGAGGGGATCAGTGATCATCGAAAACAAGTAATGGAAATTATGAGCCGTGGTGGTGGTGTTGGTTCAAATGGATCCACACTTCGCCCGCGCAACACATTGGCTCGTGGGGTAAACGGTAAATCCTCTGGTTCTGTCTCTTGGTTAGATGATATAGCTAAACTCACACATTTAGTGGAGCAAGGTGGTTCAAGACGTGGTGCGCAGATGATCATGCTAGCGGATTGGCATCCAGATATTGCAGAATTTATTATTTCTAAAATGCAAAACCCTCGTATTCTAAGATTTTTAATTGAGAATACAAATGATGAAACGATTAAACAGCTTGCAAAGGACAAGCTTAAATTTAAGCCTTTAACTCCTCAAGAAGAAGCGATGTATCAAGGTTTATTAAACTATAAATCCATACCTGGCCTTGGAGGCTTCAGTGAAGACATTATAAAGGATGCTGAAACAAAGCTTAGAGATGGCGGCACATATACAGTGCATAATCCTGAATTTTTAACAGGTGCCAATATCTCCGTTACGTTAACAGACGAGTTTATGAATGCTGTTGAGGAGGACGGAGACTTTGCCCTTCGTTTCCCAGCTATAGAGACCTATACGGAAGAAGAGATGGAGTTTTATAACCAAAACTGGCATCTAGTTGGAGATGTGCGTGAATGGGAGCGCATGGGCTACAAAGTAAGAACATACCGTACTGTAAAGGCGAAAGAGCTATGGAACCTAATTAATATCTGTGCTACGTACTCTGCAGAGCCAGGTGTATTTTTTATTGATAATGCCAACGATAAAACAAACGCTGTCGCATACGGCCAAAAAGTTGTTGCTACAAACCCATGTGGGGAGCAGCCATTAGCACCTTACTCCGTGTGTAATTTAGCAGCAGTTAACCTTGCGCAATTTGCAAATAAAGAGGATAAAACAGTCGACTATGAGGCTTTGAAGGAAACTGTAAGAGTTGGGGTTCGTATGCAAGATAACGTAATTGACGCGACACCATATTTCTTAGAGGAAAATAAAGTACAAGCTCTGGGAGAACGCCGAGTAGGACTTGGTGTAATGGGTCTAGCTGACTTATTGATCTACTGCGAGAAGGAGTATGGTTCTGAGGAAGGGAACGCGCTCGTGGAAGAAATCTTTAAGACGATTGCAGTTACAGCGTACGAAACTTCTACAGAGCTTGCGACCGAGAGAGGAAGCTTCCCATTCTTAACGGGAGAGACCGAAGAAGAAACAATGCGTCTTCGCAGAGCATTTACAGAAACAGGCTTCATGCAATCAATGCCGGAAGAAATTCAACAAGCTGTACTGGAAAAAGGAATTCGAAACTCTCATCTATTGACTGTGGCACCAACCGGTTCAACAGGAACGATGGTAGGGGTATCTACAGGGCTTGAGCCATATTATTCTTTTACTTATTACAGAAGTGGACGCTTAGGTAAGTTTATTGAAGTGAAAGCTGATATTGTTCAAGAGTACCTAAATGAACATCCGGAAGCAGATGCTAATAATCTTCCTAATTGGTTTGTTACAGCGATGGAGCTGTCACCAGAAGCGCACGCTGATGTTCAATGTATCATTCAACGATGGATTGATAGCTCCATCTCTAAAACTGTAAACGCACCGAAGGGTTATACAGTGGAGCAGGTAGAGGCAGTTTATGAAAGACTTTATCGTGGCGGTGCAAAAGGTGGTACTGTTTATGTGGACGGTAGCCGTGATTCACAAGTACTGACACTGAAGGCTGAAGAAAATACAATGGACGATGTAACACATGAAGAAAAGGTTCTAGAAAAGAGACCGATAGTCCTTATTGATACAATACAAGATATACGGTCGACCAATGTGAAAATCGGTTCAGAAGTAGGGAACACGTGCCCTGTTTGTCGAAAAGGTACAGTCGAAGAAATGGGTGGCTGTAACACATGTACAAACTGTAACGCACAGTTAAAATGTGGGCTCTAAACTCAAGGCTTAGCAATTGCTCGTTTACATTAAGTTGCATTATATAATATAAGGTGTATGATAAATGGCACTCCTTTGGCTCTTATAATCCAAAGGAGTGTTTTTTATTTTGGTAATAAATCTCTTCTACTTGGAAATGCTGTGTTTTCTTTCGGTTAATATAAAGTCCATTTGGGTATAAAGAAAACAAAAGGGGTATCGAAGCTTGAAGGAGGGGTAGTGTGTCAATACGTGATAATATTCAAAAAACCGAAAGTTGGGATGCAAGTCATCGTGGCTGGCCATTACCTAAAATTCCTTGGGCGATGAAACAAGTATGGAATAATGTCCTGTTCGCACATTATCCTGTGGACCCGGTTAAACTAAAAAAGCTGATGCCAGAACAGCTCCCCTTAGATACTTTCAACGGAATGGCCTGGGTAGGAATTGTTCCATTTTATATAACAGGCTTAAGAGGGAGGGGCATCCCACCAATCCCTGGCACCAATCGTTTCCCAGAATTAAATGTTAGAACTTACGTAACGATTGATGGAAAACCAGGTATTTATTTCTTTAGCTTGGATGCAATGAACAGCTTGGCTGTGAAAGCGGCTAGAACCTTTTTGCATTTGCCATATGTTTATGCTCATATGTCAGTGAAAGAGGATGGATTTTTAGTCGAATATGAAAGTAAAAGGAAGAGCCAGCTTGAGCCTAAATTAGTTTGTAGCTACAAGCCTGTATCTAAGCCCTATTATCCAGCGAAGGGTTCATTTGCAGAATGGATGGCAGAAAGATACTGTTTATATACAGTGAATGACACAGGGAAGATTCTAAGAGGAGAAATATTACATCCGCCTTGGTTATTGCATGATGCCCAGGCAAATTTTTATTTGAATACAATGCTATCTAAACAAGGGATTGAAGTAGAAAATGATGAGCCGATATTGCATTTCTCTCAGCGAAAGGAAGTAAAAATTTGGCCGTTTTTAATAGAGGATTGAAAATAATCTATGGAATGGGAGAATTTCTTGGTCATAATTGATTAATTCATTTTTCTTTTTCACAAACTACCCTTTAAGGAGGGTATTTTATGAAATGGTTATCTATTGTAACAAGCTTATCAGCAGCATTATTAGCGCTCATACTATTGAAATTTCTTTCTTTTTTTCATTTCGTGAAATGGAACCCAGTTGGTTATACGAAAAAGTTTGATATTTTTGTCGACAGCCATTGGATAATAAAATGGGGAATATTGTTTTTAGTTATTTGGGCTATAGGAATCGGGTTATATTTTTTGAGTATTTTATTTATAAAAGTACCTGTTTCAATCACTAGTCTTGCTTTAGGATTAATAATCGCCTTCGTTGCTGAATGGTTCATAATAGACGGAGAGTCAGCAGTTAAGACAATTAAAAAGATGTCTATTCCATTTATTTGTATCGTACTAATCCTTTCGAGATTTATCGTAGAGTCAGCAATTTTCCAATCTCAGGATGATCCTATTGAAAAATGAAAATTTACCGCTTTCTTCTCCTATGATAAAATGATTCAGAGTGGTCATTAAAATAAGAGAAGAGGGCTAATGATGAAATTGGAAAAGTTACGTGCAGCTTTACAGGAACATGGTGTGGATGCTCTATTAATCACCAACGAAAATAGCCGTCGTTACATGACTGGCTTTACTGGAACAGCAGGGGTTGCCATTGTTTCGCAACAGGATGCCATTTTTATCACTGATTTTCGATATACAGAGCAGGCTGCGAGTCAGGTAAAAGATTTTCGTATAGTCCAACATAAGAAAACATTAGTAGAGGAAGTCTCAACCCAAGTAGAAGCAATGGGAATCAAATCTTTAGGATTTGAGAAGGAAGACGTATCCTACGGTACCTACGAGGTATATAAGAAAGCAGTTTCTGCTGACTTGGTTCCACTTGCTGGTCTTGTAGAAAAAATTCGCTTGATTAAGACGGATGAAGAGATTAGTATAATAAAGGCAGCCTGTCGTATTGCTGATGAAGCTTACGAGCATATTGTGACATACATAAAGCCTGGAATGACTGAGTTAGACGTTTCAAATGAGCTTGAGTTCTTCATGCGTAAACGCGGTGCAACATCCTCTTCCTTTGATATAATTGTTGCATCTGGAACCCGCTCGGCTCTTCCACATGGTGTGGCAACCGAGAAAATAATTGAAGACGGAGATTTTGTGACATTAGATTTTGGAGCACTATATAAAGGGTATATATCTGATACAACTCGTACATTAGCAGTAGGAGAGCCAAGTGACCAGTTAAAAGAGATTTATCAAGTGGTGTTGGAAGCTCAACTGCTAGCGTTAGATAAAATCAAACCTGGAATGACCGGGAAAGAAGCAGATGCAATTGCACGAGATTACATTGCTTCTAAGGGCTATGGAGATGCATTTGGACATTCCCTAGGTCATGGAATCGGACTAGAAGTGCACGAAGGACCTGGACTTTCCTTCCGTTCCGAAGTAGTCTTAGAACCTGGAATGATTATTACGATTGAGCCAGGTATTTATCTTCCAAACATTGGTGGTGTCAGGATTGAAGACGATGCACTTGTTACGGAGACCGGCTTAGAAAAGCTAACACATTCTACAAAAGAATTACTTATTCTAAAGTAAATAGGAGGAAATAAAATGATTTCTGTTAATGATTTTAAAACTGGTTTAACTATTGAAGTTGATGGAGTTCTTTACCGTGTTTTAGATTTCCAACACGTAAAACCGGGTAAAGGTGCTGCGTTCGTTAGATCGAAATTACGTAACCTAAGAAATGGATCTGTAAACGAAAAAACCTTCCGTGCAGGAGAAAAAGTAGAAAAAGCACAAATCGATAATAAAAAGATGCAATATTTGTATGCGAGTGGAGATCAACATATCTTCATGGATACAGAAACTTATGAGCAGCTTGAACTAGATGCAAGCCAAATTGAATATGAATTAAAATTCCTTCGTGAGAATATGGAATTACATGTAATTCAATATCAAGGCGAGACGCTGGGAGTAGAGTTACCTAAATCCGTTGAATTAGAGGTTATCGAAACAGAGCCAGGTATTAAAGGTGATACATCTGGTGGTGGTTCTAAAACAGCTACACTTGAAACTGGCTTAGTTGTTACTGTCCCTCTATTCATTAATGTTGGGGATAAGCTGATCATTAATACAGATGAAGGCTCTTACCTATCAAGAGCATAATTTAAAAGAATGACACCAATGATTCTGTCGTTTTGGCAGAATCGTTGGTGTTTTTTGTTTCTTCTTTTTCAACGAGTTTCCTCTATTTCTTCCTCTTTCTTTTTCAGCTTCAGGTGCTTCTTGTGCCTAATGTATCTTCCACCCGCATTCCTAGCTTCCGTTCATATTCTGATTGGCTAGTTCATATGATAAAAATATGGAAGGGGGAGACATTGTGGAACTTCACGATGTACTTCGAGTAGCGGGTATAGGCTTATTAATAGCTATTCTTCACTTGTTTTTCGAATCTACAGGGAAAAAGGAGTTTGCGTTTTTCTTATTTTTTGTTGGCTATATTTACATGACAATTGAACTTCTTAGACTTTTAAAGCTCTTCTTCTTTGAAATCTCCGCATTTTTAGAATGGCTTATTATGAGTTAAGAGTATGATTGTATATGTAACGATTATATTAGCCTTTTGTTTGCTGCAATTTATCCAAGAAATATACCCTAAATTACATTCTATTATTTATACTATCTTCATCTTTTTATTTTTAACATACATAGCTCAGTCAACGGTATTTCCTTTTGTAAATGATTTCTTAGGTGTCATTCCATCAGTCGTACAACCAGTAATAAAACTACTTTTGTTCTCCATGTTTTTACTTTTCCTTTCGCAAATCGTTGAAGAGCTACTTATTGAATACGAATATACAAGCCTTGCATCCATCATCACGTTTACCACGAAGGCAATTCTGTTACTTATATGGATTCAGCATATGCAACCATTTTTCCAAAAGTTTTTTGCAATTATAGAATCACTTACCTGAAGGACGGAGAGATGATGGAAGAGATAATTGCCGCTATATTGCAGCCAGCAAAAGAAGTTATACAAACCTTTTTATATGTTCTCTTGTTCGGGTTTATCTTCCTTTGTTTTGAATGGATTCTTCCCGCCAGTAAAAGATTGCTTAGAATACTATTTATAGCGATCATTTGTTTTTATTGTCTGGAGCCGGCATTTCGAGTAGTTCAAATGATTCAAACACTTACAAGTGAGATGGTAGTCATATTTGTCGGTGTCTATCCTCTACTGACGGCTGGTATCGCTGTTTCGGGAGGGGCTTTCCTTATTACCCTTTGGAACCCTGTTGTCATGCTTTTTAGTACGTTTACTACCATTTTAGCGGACAAGGTTCTTATTCCATTATTGCTCGCAATATTTCTGTTCGATTTGATTACAAGAATACATCCAGCAACCTCTTTCTCCAAACTATCGGACTTACTAAGAATGACTTTAATAGGTACAACCTCTATTACTTTCTTGCTTTATAGTATTTTCATGACAGTTAATGGAGTAATTACCTGGTCGGTTAGCGGAACGGTTAATGAGACAGTTAAAAGATTAATACAAAACAATATTCCTTTTATAGGCTCTCTACTGACGGAAAGTATTAGTACAATGAAAAGCTATTCATCCTCAGCAGCAGTCATAACTGGTAATTCAGCAATTATTTCTATTTTAGTGTTAATCTCTATTCCGACTATCCAAGCATTACTTATCGCCTTTCTCTACCGACTTCTCAGCGCAATCTTGGAGCCCTTTATAGACGGGCAGGTTACAAATCTAATTGATGATATAGGGAAAACCTTATTTATTTTAGCGATAGTTTCTGTTCTCATCGCTTTTGCTTTTTTCTTTACAATTGTCTTAACAATGCTGTTTGCAAGACTACTAATAGGAGTGAAAGGGTAGAGTAATTTATTTTTACTATCTTAATTGGAATACTCGCAATTGTGGTCATTGGAGAGCTAGCTTCTATTCTCATAGAGTCTGTGGATCCTGACAAAACAGGTACTCTAGTAAAGCTGGCAATAATCTTTTGGATTGTTACAAATCTCTTCATATAAAAAGAAGTTCTAGCATAAAGTAAGTTATCCAATATGAAAAGAAGGGTGAAGCTCTATCTCATTAAAACAAAAACCCACTTTTCGTTTTGTAATCATTAGCTTAGCAGTTTTGGTCATAAGTCTACTTGTTTCAGAGGTTTTTAGTATAGGAAAGGAAATTGAAACCTCCAATGCTCCTCCAGTGAGAGAGAAAGATGAACTGGCGTTAATTTTAGAAAAAGTGAGCGGAGTAGGGAAGGTTGAGATTTACTTTCATTATGCAGGTAACTCTGAGAATGTTCAGGAGAATGATTTATCATTTTTTCAATGGACAAGTGACAGTAGAGGGGACAAAGAGGAGCTGGTCGGAATACTAGTAGTGGCGGAAGGAGCGAGCGATAAACGTATACAAAATAACTTAATTAGAACCCTTTCATCTGTTTTGCAGATATCTCCACATCGAATAGTAATTGAAGAAATGGAAATGGAGGATAAGTAAATGAACATAAAAAAACGTTCTGTTTGGTTTTTAACTCTATTAAGTCTAGTTGCTGTTGTAACTGTGTATTATGCATCTGAAAGACCTTCACCTTTTGATGGTGTACAATTATTCTCAAGTGACTCTGTTGACGATGCATTAGTAGAAACTTCTTCAACGAACGATCAAACTTTTATATCAAGTGATGCTTATGAAGAAATGAGAATGGAAATGCAAGAAAAACGCAGCATCCTCCAGGATCAACTAACTACTCAAGTAGCTTCCAATGATTTTACTGCCGAAGAAAAGAGTGAGGCTTATGCACAAATGGAAGAGCTAGTACAAATCGACACGACAGAAGCAATGCTAGAATTAGTTATTAAGTCATTAGGATACGACGATGCGCTTGTGAGAATTGAAGGAGACTCTGTATTAGTAGATGTCATCTCGAATGAGCAATCTACTAAAAAAGCAGATGAAATATTATATCAAGTGAAGAGAGAATGGCCAAAAGCATATAACATTGAAGTGAAGTTCGATAGCATGTAAACCTTAAGAAAAGTGCCTAATGGCGCTTTTTTTATTGAATAATAATTGGTTTTTAAAAGATAAATTTAAATGTGGAAATAATAAACAATTAACGAAAAGTTAAGAACATTTCTACGTAACTATTTCAAATTCTTTTGAAAACCCTTAAAATAAAATAGTAGGAACAAATTCTGAACATAAAAGGAGATTGTCAATATGAAAATTCAAGAGATAAGAGAAATCATTAAATTAATCGATCAGTCTACGTTAGATGAATTTGTATACGAAACAGAAGGAACAAAAATTAAAATGAAGAAAAAAGAAAAAGGTGCTTCACATACAGTTGTTCAACCAGTAGAAAGCTCCTCTGTTATGGAACAGCCTAAACTGATAGCTACTCCACCAGCTGTC
Source organism: Psychrobacillus sp. Z16_25 (assembly GCF_056856695.1). Classification (NCBI taxonomy): domain Bacteria; kingdom Bacillati; phylum Bacillota; class Bacilli; order Caryophanales; family Bacillaceae; genus Psychrobacillus; species Psychrobacillus sp. Z16_25. The sequence goes on from NZ_JBXEOV010000026.1 coordinate 13,783, forward strand.
GCGGAAAAGGAAGCATCAGTGGAAGTAGCGCAAGCACCTGCAGAGGTAACACAAGTTGACGATAGCTCTTTACATAAGATTTCATCTCCAATGGTTGGAACTTTTTATCAGTCATCTTCTCCAGATTCACCGGCATATGTAAAAGTGGGAGATAAAATTACACCAGAAACAATTGTTTGTATTGTAGAAGCAATGAAGCTATTTAATGAGATTGAAGCAGAAGTGGCAGGAGAAATAGTGGAAATACTGGTGAAAGACGGCCAATTAGTAGAATATGGTCAACCATTATTCCTTGTGAAAAAATAATAGAAAAAGGTATTCTATCTATGAAAGGAGCAAGGATAATGAAAAAGGTCTTAATTGCAAATCGAGGAGAAATAGCGGTTAGAATTATTAGAGCATGCAAGGAACTCGATATTGAAACAGTTGCAGTATTTTCCGAAGCTGATAGAGAAGCGCTTCACGTTCAGCTAGCAGATGAGTCCTATTGTATCGGTCCTCGTTCATCTAAGGATTCTTATTTACATTATTCCAATATTATTAGTGTAGCAAAACTGACAGGCTGTGATGGAATCCATCCTGGTTATGGATTTTTGGCTGAAAATGCCGAGTTTGCCGAGCTGTGTGAGGAATGTGGAATTACTTTTATTGGACCTACCTCTCAAGCAATCAAGAGTATGGGAATTAAGGACGTAGCGAAAGAAACAATGCAAAAAGCAGGCGTTCCAACAGTTCCTGGCTCTAAAGGGATTGTAGAAACAACGGAGGATGCCCTAAAGGTAGCGGAAGAAATCGGTTACCCTGTTATTATTAAAGCTACCGCTGGTGGTGGCGGAAAAGGCATCCGTGTTGCGAAAAATAAAGAAGAACTAATCAAAGGAATAAATGTAACTCAAAAAGAAGCCGCTGCAGCATTTGGTAATCCAGGAGTTTATTTAGAGAAATACATAGAGGTATTTCGTCATGTAGAGATTCAGGTTCTCGCAGACAACTATGGAAATACTGTTCATCTTGGAGAGCGGGATTGTTCCATTCAGCGACGTATGCAAAAGCTTGTAGAGGAGGCACCTTCACCAGCGTTATCGGAGGAGCTTCGTGCGGAGATGGGGGAGGCTGCTGTAAAGGCTGCAAAAGCAGTTGGATACAGAAGTGCTGGTACAGTCGAGTTTATCTTTGATCATATTAATCAAAAGTTCTACTTTATGGAGATGAATACTCGAATTCAAGTAGAGCATCCTGTTACAGAAATGATTACAGGTATTGATTTGATCAAGCAGATGCTTCTAATAGCTTCTGGAGAACAATTGCCTTTCGAACAAAAAGATATTAAACTTAATGGATGGGCTATTGAATGTCGCATTAATGCGGAAAATCCGGATAAAAACTTCATGCCATCACCAGGTCTTGTGGATTTTTATCTTCCACCAGGTGGCTTAGGAGTGCGAGTAGATTCTGCTGTATATCCAGGCTATAGCATTCCACCATTTTACGATTCCATGGTTGCAAAGCTCATTACTTATGGTCAAACTCGTGAAGAGGCCATCGCAAAAATGAAGCGTGCACTCGGTGAATTTGCTGTACATGGAGTGGAAACGACAATCTCATTCCATGAGAAGCTGATGAATCATGAAGTATTTATTTCTGGAGACTTTGATACCAAATTCTTAGAAAAATATGATGTGATGAAATCATCATAAGAGGAGTGTCTTACATGGCAGAAAATACAGAGCAAAAATTTGTTCAAATGACTCCTGAAGGGAAAGAACATTTAGGAACGATTGAAATTGCTCCGGAAGTGATTACGGTAATCGCAGGTATCGCCACTACGGAGGTAGAAGGAATTGCTGGTACTCGCGGTAATTTCGCTGCAGGTGTCGTTGAACGACTAGGTAAAAAGGTACATGGTAAAGGTATCAAGACAGAGATTACAAATGAAGGTCTTTTCATCGATGTCTACTGCTTAGTAAAATATGGATCGTCAGTACCGACAGTTGCTAAAGAAGTTCAATCACAAATCCGTCAGGCTATTGAAAACATGACTAGCCTAACGCCAAAAGAAGTAAATATTCATATTACTGGAGTACAATTCGAAGCACATGAATAAGCTCTAACAAAGAAGGGAAGGTTTATGACTGAGGTCGTGCCTTCTCTTTTTCTATGGAGAAAAAAAGCTCTAGGCCAAACGTTAGGGCAGTGTACTATGATTTGCGCACTATAAAGCAATTACTGAATCTGTATATAAAAATGTAGCGGCTCAACTTGGTCGATAAAGAGTTGATTGGAATGGAGCGAGGCAGAAGGGAGGAAGGAAAACTAAGGTCGTCACATCGTGTGACAACGTTTTTCCTGACCAACATCCTGTTGGCTTCCGCAGAAAGCGCCCGCCAGTAGTGGAGTTTAACCGACTTTATTAGAAGTGAAAAAAGGATGCCAACTCTACCAATTCTAATTTAGTAATGGTACTATTGGTTTTCTTTGCTTTTTCTTATTTTAAGCTTTTCTTATAAGCACTTTTATAAAAAATATGCTATGATTGTTGAGATAGTTACATTTAAAGGAGAACGTATATGAAACGTAGAAAAGCAAGAGAACTAGCACTTCAAGCACTTTTTCAATTAGATAATAATGATATGACAATAGAAGAAGCAATCAGCCATGTTACCGAGGAACGAGATGAATTTCTAAAACAGCTGGTAGCTGGTACTGTTGAACATAAAGAACAGATTGATGCCTCTTTAATAGAAAAGCTAGAGAATTGGTCCTTAGCGCGATTACCAAAAATTGAGAGAACTGTTCTACGTATTGCTGTTTTTGAATTATTATATCTTCCTGAAACGCCTTCAAAGGTTGTTATTAATGAGGCGTTAGAGATTACCAAGCTATACGGCGATGAGAAATCTAGTCGTTTTGTTAATGGCGTTTTATCAAAGTACACAGAACAATAACCTGTGGTGAGGGGTGTTGATGGTGGCGAATAAGATTATTGATGGAAAACAGATAGCTGCAATAGTAACAGAAAACGTACATAAACGTGTAGAGGCGCTAAAAAATAAGGGAATTATTCCAGGACTAGCGGTAATATTAGTAGGAAATGATCCGGCCTCTCAAACGTATGTCAATAGCAAAGCGAAAACCTGTGAGCGGTTAGGTATGTATTCACTCATGATAAAGTTAGAGGAGAGCATCTCTGAAAAAGAGCTGCTAAAACAGGTAGAACGACTAAATGACAATGAGAACATTCATGGTATTTTAGTTCAATTACCGCTACCACCTCAAATTAATGAAGATCATATAATAGCCGCCATCTCTCCTGAAAAGGACGTAGATGGATTTCACCCTATTAGTGTTGGGAAAATGATGATTGGTCAACCTACATTTTTACCTTGCACCCCCTTCGGAATAATAAAGCTATTAGAGCTTAGTGATATTGCTATCGAAGGGAAACATGTTGTGGTTATCGGTAGAAGTAATATTGTTGGGAAACCAATGGGTCAATTATTATTACAAAAAAATGCGACAGTAACATATTGTCATTCTAAAACGAAAGACTTACATACATATACAAGACAAGCAGATATCTTGGTAGTTGCGATGGGAAAACCCAAGATAATTGATAAAAGCTATATAAAGCAAGGTGCTGTTGTCATTGATGTTGGCATTCACCGGGACAACCATAACAAGCTATGTGGTGACGTGGATTTTGATTCAGTTTGTCAGGTCGCTTCCAAAATAACGCCAGTTCCTGGCGGTGTAGGGCCAATGACCATTGCTATGCTAATGGAAAATACTTGTCTAGCAGCAGAGAATAGAAATAAATAGGATATAGAGCTGTTTTTCATTTGAAAGACAGCTTTTCACTTGCCAAAGGAGTGAGAGGTTTGTCCCATACATACTTAACTGTCAAAGCTTTAACTAAATATATAAAACGTAAATTCGACGCCGATACTCACCTTCGTGACGTATATGTTAAGGGAGAGCTTTCAAATGTAAAAGTGCATTCAAGTGGACATATCTATTTCACTTTGAAGGATGAGTCAGCTCGGCTTACATCCGTTATGTTCGCTATGAATGCTAGATCTCTAAAATTTGTTCCAGAAAGTGGAATGAATGTCTTGGTGCGAGGAGATATCAATGTATTTGAAGCAGCTGGACAGTATCAGCTTTATGCTTCGAATATGCAACCGGACGGAATAGGAGAGCTTTATCTTGCCTTTGAGCAATTGAAAAGAAAACTAGAGGCGGAGGGTTTATTTCATCTGGCAAGAAAAAGGAAGATTCCTCCATTCCCTAAAAAAATTGGGGTAATCACCTCCAAAACCGGTGCAGCTATCCGAGATATTCTTACAACTTTAGAAAGAAGATATCCTATTAGTGAGGTACTTGTATTTCCAAGTATTGTACAGGGACCTCAAGCAGCACCTTCTATTATAAAGTCGATCGAGCATGCCAATCGTATACAGGACATCGATGTATTGATTGTAGGGCGTGGTGGAGGTTCAATTGAAGACTTGTGGGCCTTTAATGAAGAATCAGTTGCAAGAGCAATCTTCCAAAGTAACATACCAATTATTAGTGCAGTAGGTCATGAGACAGATACAACAATTGCAGACTTCGTGGCAGATTTACGTGCCCCTACTCCAACAGCAGCAGCGGAGATGGCAGTTCCAAGTAAAGAAAATTTACTAAAACATGTCTTGTCCTATCAGTCTGCAAGCCTTCACTTTATGACAAAAAAGCTTGAAGACTCAAAAAAACGCTTACAAAGAGCAATGCAATCACCGGTGATGGAAACTCCTGAGAGGCTTTATCGTCCTTTTATAGAAAGGTATGTAAGAGCAGAACAGCAGTTTCAAAGGGAAGCGAATCGAATTGTACAAGAGAAGTCAAGGAACTACCTACAATTAAACAGTAGATTTGAGCAGCTTTCTCCACAGCGTGTTATTACATTGCATACAAATGCCTTAAACACACTATCTAATCAGTTAAAACAAGCGATTACTACTACTGTTGATAAACATACACAACAGTTTTATGGAGCAATTCGAACTCTAGAGGCCTTAAACCCTCTAAAGATAATGGATCGTGGCTATAGTATCACTTATCGCGAAGGAACATTAATCAAATCTGTTCACGAGGTACAAGAGGGAGAAACAATTACCGTCACCGTTTCTGACGGAAAGATAGATGCAGTTGTGAAACATACGGAGACAGAAAGGGGAGCAAAAAAGAATGGATAAACAAGAGATCCCATTTGACGAAGCAATGTTGCAATTAGAAAATATCGTACGTCAGCTCGAGCAAGGAGACGTTCCTTTAGAAAATGCCATTGAGCTATACCAAAAGGGGATGGAACTGTCCAAACTGTGCAGTGATAAACTTCAAAGTGCTGAAAAACAGTTAGTTTCATTTATGGATGAAAATAAAGACGAGGCTCAAAATAATGACTAATAAATTACAAGCATTTATACAAAAAAACCAACCGAAAATAGAAGGAAGACTTACGGAGCTTATCAAGCAAGTAAAGAGCCCGGAAGAATTGAAGAAAGCAATGGACTACTCCCTTCAGGCAGGGGGCAAAAGAATTCGTCCACTCTATACTCTAGCTGTATTAGAAGAGCTTAATGTGAAAAATGAAGATGCCTTAACTGTTGCGTGCACCATTGAAATGATTCATACATATTCACTTATCCACGATGATCTTCCTAGCATGGATAATGATGATTTGAGAAGAGGCAAACCTACAAATCACGTAGTGTTTGGTGAAGCATTGGCCATTTTAGCAGGAGATGCGCTTGTTACGTTAGCTTTTGGTATAATTGCAAGGTGTCAAAACTTGACCTCCGAGCAAAAAGTGCAGCTAATTGACCAGCTCAGCTATGCTGCTGGAGCGGAGGGAATGGTTGGAGGCCAAGTGCTAGATATTTTAAGTGAGGGAAAATCTCTAACAATCGAGGAGCTTGAGGAAGTTCATACGAATAAAACAGGTGCACTTCTTTTATTTAGCGTTCTAGCAGGCGGCATAATAGCGAATGCCGATGAGAATATATTAGCGGCACTTGAAAAATATGCTTACCATATTGGCTTAGCTTTCCAGATACAAGATGATATTTTAGATATTGAGGGAACATCTGAGCAATTAGGGAAAACAGCTGGAAAGGATATTCTTAGTGAGAAGAATACGTATCCATCGATACTTACTTTACCTGGGGCCAAAGAACAGCTTCAAACACAATATAAGCTTGCAATACAAGCGCTAGACACAGTAAACTTAGGAAATGGGCTATTGGTGGAGCTGGCGAATTATATATCGAAGCGTACAAACTAGTGTCCGAAGTTTGTTTTATATCTCTTTATGGTATGATATTACTTAATGCATATAGAGGAAATCTAATAGAAGGTGTGTGATGGCAATGGATTTAACGAAAATTTCTAGCCCATCCTTTTTAAAAAGTTTAAATACTGAACAATTAAAGGAATTAAGCGAAGATATACGGTCATTTTTAATCGAAAAACTTTCTGAGACTGGCGGACATATTGGTCCGAATTTAGGGGTTGTAGAGCTTACGATTGCCCTGCATAAGGCCTTTAATAGTCCAGAGGATAAATTTCTATGGGATGTTGGCCACCAGGCGTATGTTCATAAAATACTGACAGGAAGAGCGGATCAGTTTGATACACTTCGTCAATTTAAAGGTCTTTGCGGCTTTCCGAAAAGAATAGAAAGTGAACATGATGTTTGGGAAGCGGGGCATAGTTCAACCTCCTTGTCTGCTGCAATGGGAATGGCTAAAGCTAGAGACCTGCAAAAAAAGAAGAACTTTGTTGTGCCAATTATAGGAGACGGAGCTTTAACAGGTGGTATGGCGTTAGAGGCCCTCAACCATATTGGACATGAAAAGACAGATATGATTGTTATTCTGAATGATAACGAAATGTCTATCGCTCCAAATGTTGGAGCGTTGCATAACGTTCTTGGGAAGCTAAGAACACACGGTACTTATAACAAGGCGAAGGATGAAATTGAGTCCTTACTGAAAAAAATCCCTGCCGTTGGTGGAAAACTTGCCGGGACAGCAGAAAGACTGAAAGACACGTTAAAATATCTTCTAGTTTCTGGTGCTTTCTTCGAGGAGTTGGGCTTCACTTATCTTGGTCCGATTGATGGTCATAGCTTTGAAGATTTAGAAGAAAATCTCCAATATGCCAAAAAAATGAAGGGTCCTGTTCTCATTCATGTTATTACGAAAAAAGGGAAAGGCTTCAAGCCGGCCGAGCAAGATAAAATTGGTACTTGGCATGGAACAGGTCCTTATAAAATGGAGACTGGAGATTTTGTCAAATCCTCTTCCAAGGCACCTTCGTGGAGTGGCTTAGTTGCTGAAACGGCACGAAAGCTTGCACGAGAGGATGGCAGAATTGTTGCGATTACTCCAGCTATGCCAGTTGGCTCTAAATTGGAAGGCTTCGCATCTGAATTCCCAGAAAGAATGTTCGATGTGGGAATAGCAGAGCAGCATGCTACTACAATGGCTGCTGGATTAGCAGCAGAGGGCATGAAGCCACTGCTTGTCATTTATTCTACCTTCCTTCAACGTGCATATGATCAAGTACTACACGATATTTGTAGACAAAACTTAAACGTTGTAATTGGAATCGATCGTTCCGGGTTAGTAGGAGCCGACGGGGAAACTCACCAAGGGATATACGATATTTCCTTCCTACGTCACATGCCAAACATTGTGATTATGATGCCAAAGGATGAAAATGAAGGTCAGCATATGGTCAAAACTGCATTTGATTATGATGATGGCCCAATTGCTCTTCGTTATCCAAGAGGAAATGGCCTTGGTGTACCAATGGATGAGGAGCTGACGCCTATTCCGATTGGTTCCTGGGAAGTCCTAAAGGAAGGGACGCAAGCAGTCATTCTAACTTTCGGTACAACAATTCCAATGGCTCTTGAAGCAGCTTCAACCTTAGAGCAAGAGAATATCTCTGTAGAGGTTGTGAATGCTCGTTTCATTAAGCCGATGGATGCCAATATGTTACGTGAGATTCAAGCCCGTAATATCCCGATCATTACACTAGAAGAAAGTGCATTACAAGGCGGATTTGGTAGTGCCGTGCTTGAATTCTACAATGAGGAAAATCTCCAAGCAGATGTTCACCGTATGGGTATCCCTGATATGTTCATTGAGCATGGAGATGTGAAGCAACTCCTGGATGAGATTCATATCAACTCGAAGGCAATCGAACAACTAATTAAATCAACACTTAATAAATCAACAAGGTATATATCATCATGAGTAAAGCAAAAGAACGGGTTGATGTTCTACTTGTAGAACAGGGATTATTTGAAACGAGAGAAAAAGCAAAAAGAGCAGTGATGGCAGGTTTAGTATATATAAAGGAAGAGCGTGTCGACAAGCCTGGAGAAAAAATTGATATTACATCTACGCTTACAGTGAAGGGGCAAGTATCTAAATATGTAAGTAGAGGTGGTCTAAAGCTTGAAAAAGCTTTAGAGGAATTTGCGATCCATTTAGACAACCAGATTATGTTAGACATTGGCTCTTCCACTGGCGGCTTTACCGATTGTGGTCTACAAAATGGAGTAAAGCATGCATACGCCTTGGATGTCGGCAGTAATCAGCTTGCTTGGAAGATTAGACAGGACCCGAGGGTTACGGTAATGGAAAAAACCAATTTCCGTTATTCCAAGCCAGAGGATTTCCAAATGGGTTTACCTACCTTTGCCTCCATCGATGTTTCCTTTATTTCCTTAAAGCTTATATTGCCTACTCTTAAAACTATTCTCGTTCCGAACGGAGAAGTAGTGGCGCTTATAAAGCCACAGTTCGAGGCAGGGAAAGAAAGAGTTGGAAAAAAAGGTGTAGTTCGTGATGCAAAGGTACACCTAGATGTACTGGAAGATATAGCAAACTTTGCAGAGTCTATTCATTTTCAAATAAAAAATGCTTCCTTTTCTCCTATTACAGGAGGGGAAGGTAATATAGAATTTCTTTTCCATTTACAAAGCGTTGAAGAAGGGGAGATAACTCCTCATGGCATTGATTTTTCAAGGCTTGTGGAAGAAGCGCATCGTTCGCTAAAATAATCAGCGACTCTTATTGAGTCGCTTTTTTTCTTGTTAGTTTTACAATGTAATGCTAATGTATAAAATAAATAGTATAAATATACAGTGGGGGTACTATATGAATAAGGGACAGCGACATATTCGTATTAGGGATATTATTTCCAATTATGAAATTGAGACACAAGATGACTTGGTAGACCATCTTAAGAATGCAGGCTATAATGTCACTCAAGCGACAGTTTCTAGAGATATAAAAGAATTACATTTAGTAAAGGTGCCACTTCCTAATGGCAGCTATAAATATAGCTTGCCTGCAGATCAACGTTTTAATCCTATCCAGAAGTTGCATCGTGCTTTGACAGATGCGTTTGTTAGCATTGACGGAGCTAGTCACTTCTTAGTGATGAAAACCCTCCCTGGGAATGCTCATGCGATAGGTTCCTTAATTGATTACTTGGACTGGTCTGAAATATTAGGGACTATTTGTGGGGATGATACATGTTTAATATTGTGTCGCACAGAAGCAGAGAGCGAAGAAGTGAAAAAGCGTTTACTAGAAATGCTTTAAGAATTTGGAAGTGAGTTTTTCCTCACTTCCTGTCAAAGAGGTGAGGACAATGTTAAAGGAATTATCCATTAAAAATTTTGCGATAATAGATCAGCTTATAGTCAGCTTTGAAGAAGGCCTTACTGTCCTTACTGGAGAAACAGGAGCTGGGAAATCTATTATCATTGATGCGGTTCATCTCCTTTGTGGAGGGCGTGGCTCTCAGGAGTTTATTCGACATGGGGCAAAAAAAGCAGAGCTTGAGGGACTCTTTATGATCAACAATCCATCCCATGGTGTTTTTCAGAAAATGAAGGATGTTGGAATCGATATCGATGAAGATACTATTATTCTCAGAAGAGATATTAATGAATCTGGTAAAAGCGTTTGTCGTATCAATGGAAAGCTAGTGACCATTGGGATATTAAGAGAAATTGGATCCACTTTAATAGATATCCATGGACAGCATGAGAGCCAGGAACTTATGGATGAAAGAGCTCATATTCATTTATTGGATCAATATGCCGGTGAAGAATTAAAGACAGTAAAGGATGCATACCAAGAATTATACGGAAAGTATAAGAAATGGAAGAAAGAGCTGGCTTCCCTTTCTGCTGATGAGCAACAAATAGCACATAAAATTGACTTATATACCTTTCAGGTGGATGAGATAGAGGATGCAAAGCTGATTGCAGGAGAGGAAGAGCAACTGCAAGAGGAAAAACGTAAGCTCCTAAATTTCCATAAGGTTTTTGATAAACTTAGCAGTGCATATGAAGCAATCCTAGGAGAATCGAAAGGATTAGACTATATTGGTGCAGCGATGGAGGAGCTTCAGGATATTGCGGAAGTTGATAAAACTCTCCAAGAACACAGCGAAAGTGTTGCAACTGCTTTTTATACCTTACAGGACACCTCTTACCAAATAAAAAATCAGCTTGATGAAATGGAATATGATAATAACCAGCTTCAAGTTGTGGAGGACAGGCTAGCCCTTATCCAAACGTTGAAAAGGAAATATGGAAGCTCCATTGAAGAGATACTAGCCTATAAAGATAAGATACAACAAAGCCTGGATCAACTAATGAACCGAGATGTTCAAATTCAAAAAATGGCAGAGAAAATTGAACAGCTAGAGCGAGATTTAGAATTAGAAGCTCAGGACCTATCCGATAAACGGAAAAAAGCTGCAGTACAGCTTAGCAAGGCGATTATGGAGCAATTACAAGAGCTTTATATGGAAAAAGCGACCTTTAGTGTCGTGTTTCAAGAACAATCGACTTCCTCTTATAATGAATATGGACGAGATGAATTATCCTTTTATATTTCCACAAATGTTGGCGAGCCAATGAAGGCGCTTACGAAAATTGCTTCTGGAGGAGAGCTATCAAGAATGATGCTTGCCTTAAAGAGTATTTTTTCAAAGCATCAAGGAATCACCTCTATTATATTCGATGAAGTCGACACTGGAGTAAGTGGACGTGTAGCACAAGCAATTGCAGAAAAAATTGCAGGAATTGCCACTAACTCACAAGTGTTATGCATATCACATTTATCCCAGGTTGCTGCTATGGCAGATCAGCATCTAATGATTAAAAAAGAGGTAAATGGAAATAGAACCTTCACTACGTTAGAAGAAGTAACGAAAGAAAAACGTGTCGAGGAACTAAGCAGAATGATGTCTGGGGCTGAAATTACGACAACCACTCTCCAGCACTCAAAAGAGCTATTAAAATTAGCTACAGAACGGAAAAAAGTTTTAAGAAACAATGAAAAGACCTAATGATGGGTCTTTTTTTTGTATGCTATTAATTCAATATTTGACCAAGAGCCTAAGTAGCCCAGCATTTCTTATTAACAATTATTTACCTCACATAGCGTGAGTGCTGAGGGACATAGTAATGATTATGGGAGGTGAATTATGATTAAAAGCTATCGAAAATGGTCGATTATTCCAATAATTTTCTTATCGATTATCTTTTCAAGTGTTTCAGCTTTTGCTGAAGAACATTCACTAGTACCACTTGGTCAGTCTATTCAGATTGACTTAAATTATGGAGCAGTATTGCTTGCGCATGATGTTATGCTTACCGATAATGATTGGCTTCGGACGGGCGATGCTATTCAAAAGGCAGACAACAGAAAAGTAAACAACATAAATGATTTGAAGAAACAGGTAAAGGGTAAAGAACAAATTATTATTCAGTATGAACGCAACAAAAAGATGTATACAAAGAAACTGAATTCCAATCAATTGATGAAGCTCTATCCTTTTTTAAGAGATGCAACGGAAGGGATAGGGACTTTAACTTATTATGATCCAAAAACAAAGGAATTCGGAGCGTTGGGACATCAAATAGTAGACCATGCTTCTGGCTTATCACCTAATTTCTCGGAGGGCTCCATCTATTTATCCTCGATTGAACAAATCAAAAAAAGTCTTCCTGGAAAACCTGGCTATAAAATTACCTCGCATCAAGCTAACGGTATACCAATAGGTGGAGTAAATGAAAATAATGTTTATGGGGTTTTTGGGAAGTTACAAGGTGGTGCCTTCGATGAATTTAAGGCCAAAGAAGTTCCGGTAGCTGAATTAGAAGAAATAAATACAGGAAAAGCTATGATGCGTACATCAATTGATGAGTCAAAGGTACAGGATTTCACAATTGAAATTTCATCTGTAGATGGACACCAATTTCAGTTTACAGTGACGGATGAAAAACTCATCAAGAAAACTGGTGGCATCCTTCAAGGGATGAGTGGAAGTCCAATTATACAAAATGACAAAATCATTGGTGTTGTTACTCATATGTATGTGGACAAACCAAAAAACGGAGCAGCACTTGCGATTACTGAAATGATGAAGAAAAACCCATAGAAATAAAGGGTCGTCTTGTGAGACGACCCTTTATGACGTGAAGTAATTTTCTGTAGGGAACATATGCATATATCTGAAGGAGAAGGGATGTCCCGTGAGTATCTTGCTTATAGGACATCCCTACTTTTTTCGATAATAAAAAAGAGTATGAACATTTTATCGATTTATATCATAACTTTTATTTTTGTCTAGATTATTACAAAATTAACATATACAATAGTAATAAAGAAAATTCGACATTAAAAAAGAAAGAAATACCATTTTGTCGTAATTGGTATTATCTGTAATATTAAAGACTCATTTTTCATTTAATAAAAGGAAAAAGCTGTATTTGAGAGAATATATACAAGTGTAAATAATTTCAAAGGTGGATGAATAATGGAGAAAATTAAAATTGCAATCGTAGACGACAATAAAGACCTAATTAGAACAATGGATAACTATTTCAATCAGCATCCTGAAATTGAAGTTGTAGGAACTGCATCAAATGGGAAGCTTTGTTTAGAGCTGTTAGAAACAATAAAACCTGATGTTTTGTTATTGGATATTATTATGCCTCATTTAGATGGGATAGCAGTATTAGATTCGCTTCAAAAAAATGATAGATTAAAAGATCTTCAAGTGATTATGCTTACTGCCTTTGGACAAGAAGATGTTATGAAGCAGGCGGTAGACCTTGGAGCTTCCTACTTTATGTTAAAGCCTTTTGAATTTGAACGACTTGTTTCCCAAATTACACAGGTTGCAGGCAGAAAAGGTTCTAGTCAAGAGGTACCGGTAAAGAACTCTCCTGAAAAAGAAGCGCTACAAAACAAACGAATGATTGATAATACAATCACCAACTTGATTAAAGAGATGGGTGTTCCAGCACATATTAAAGGTTATTCCTATCTTCGTGAAGCAATTCAAATGGTATATTCGGATATTGAGCTTCTAGGCTCCATTACAAAGGTTTTATACCCTGAAATCGCGAAAAAGTTCCAAACAACTCCTTCACGTGTGGAAAGAGCGATTCGTCATGCAATTGAAGTAGCATGGAACAGAGGAAACTATGAGACTATTTCTAAAATGTTTGGATATACTGTTCATCACCTAAAAAGCAAGCCTACGAATAGTGAATTCATTGCAATGATTGCAGATAAAATTCGCATGGAAAATATGGCTAGCTAACTAACTATATAAATATGACAAAGAAACTAATTACTTAGCATTAGTTTCTTTGTATTTTATCTATTTGCCTTACTCGTTTTATCTTTATCCCGCATTAAGGGCCAGTAAGACTCCCACTTCAAGATGGCAAAAGAAATGAGACAGCTAAGTGGGAGATCAA
>NZ_JBXEOV010000027.1:0-25934 GCF_056856695.1 Psychrobacillus sp. Z16_25
CTATACTCCTGACATCAAAATAAAAAGAAGCACTTATATTACCCAAAAGGAATTTACACAAGATTATGCACTTGACTAATAACGGGGCTGAATGAGAGTAAAGGGACCTTATCCGAGAGTAAATTTACCCTGAGCGAGAATAAAGTATCTATGAATGAGAATAAACCGCCGCTATCCGAGAGTAAGCTGAAAATCGGAGCTCGCTTTCGGAGAAGATTTTCATCGGCTGGTGCCGACCGAGAGTAAATTTACCCTGAGCGAGAATAAAGTATCTATGAATGAGAATAAACCACCGCTATCCGAGAGTAAGCTGAAAATCGGAGCTCACTTTCGGAGAAGGGCTTCATCGGCTGGCGCCGACCGAGAGTAAATGGTGGCCACGTGAGAGTAATCGCCCGCCGAACGAGAATAAATGGGCTGAATGAGAGTAAAGGGACCTTATCCGAGAGTAAACTTACCCTGAGCGAGAATAATGTATCTATGAATGAGAGTAAACCGCCGCTATCCGAGAGTAAGCTGAAAATCGGATCTCACGTTAGGAAAAGATCTTCATCGACTGGTGCCAACCGAGAATAAACCTCGGCCATCCGAGAGTAAGCCGAAAATCAGTCGAATCACCTTCATCACCAGTAGCTATTCCCTCAAGCAGCATCACCTATTCATCAGCATCTTAGCCAATGCCCTTCAACCATTTAATCCCTACCCTGTCTAACAAAAAAACTGCAGGCGAACAGGAAGTTCACCTACAGTCTCGTTATTATTTCATTTCACTCACTAGCTTACCGTTAGCATCTAATAGTTTCGCAGCGTCTCCACTGTTATTCCAGATAGAAGAGCCAGTCCATTTAATGTAGCCTGTACCAGTTTTGGCATTAGGGCCGCTTGTTACGTAAACCGTTTTACCTGCTCCTAACGTGTAATCCGGGAAGGTAAACTTTTGGTTACCCTCTACCGAAACCAGTGTCCACCCTTTCAGGTTCACGCTTTTCGTGCCAGTATTTTTAATTCCAACGATTTCTGCACTTAGATCCTTACTTACAATCTTCACAGCCGTTGAAGTAGAGGGTGTTGTTGTTCCACCCGTGCCGGAACCACTTCCTGTTCCTGTGCCACTTCCCGATCCAGTACCAGTCCAAGCTTTCGCTGAGACGCCATGAGTTGTTCCATTTGTTGTAACCGTAATGTTTCCAGATGCAGCCGTAGAATAAATTTTAGAGCCGACATTCTTTAATCTCGTAACTACATCTGCATGAGGATGCCCATAAGTGTTCTCCTTCCCATAGCTTAGAATCGTAGAGAGAGGTTTCACATTGCTTATAAACTTCGCAGAGCTGCTACTATTAGAACCGTGATGACCAGCCTTAAGAACTGTTGCTTTCACATTATAGTTAGCCATTATGGAAGCTTCTATATTAGTGTCAGCGTCTCCCATTAACAGGAAGGATACACCATTATACGTAACCTTTAATACGATGGAAGCATCATTGGGTTCAGATGCATTTTTATTTGCATGAAGCACCTGGACAGTTATAGAGGAATCCAGGTTAATTTTCTGGCCAGTTGTTGCAATCGTGTACGGGATATTTTTCGTATCCACTAATTGTAATAAATTGTAGTAAGTCTGTGTAGTATGCGCTTTTCCGGAATCAATAAAATTAGAAACCTTGAAGTTATCTAATACAGGGATCAATCCACCTATATGGTCCGCATCTGGATGAGTAGCTACCACATAGTCAAGCTTTGTAATGCCTCTTGAATTTAGAAAGCTGACAACCTTATCGCCACCTGCTTTTGTACCACCATCAATTAGCATGGTTTTATTATTTGGCGTTTGAAGAAGGATAGAATCACCTTGCCCAACATCAATAAAATGAGCATACATATTTGGCATAGGCTTGAAGCTATCATCTAATAGTCGGGCCATAAAGACAGCGAAATGCTGACGAGTAATTTTCCCATTTGGCTTAAAGGTGCCATCTAAATACCCTGTTGTAATATTTTCGCTAGCTAGTGTACTAATAAAGCTTTTAAAGCCATTATCAGTAGTCACATCTGTAAAAGAATAGGAGTTATTAGAAGGAAGATCATATCCTAAAACTAGGATTTTCGCCATTTGTCCTCTTGTTAGAGTCCCTTGCGGATCAAAATACTTCGTTCCGTTTGCAGCAGTTTTCCCTGAAATAAAACCAAGCTGCACTGCTTTCGCTACCTCTTGATATCCTTTCATGCCAGGCTTTATATCCGTAAAACCAGGGTCTGGCGCTGTAAAATCTGTGATTCCCTTTTCACGTAAAATCATTGTGACAGCATGCATTCTTGTTAAATTATTGGTTGGCTTAAACGTTCCATCCGGATAGCCAGTAATAACCTTTTTCGAAACTAAGTAGTTGATCTCATCCTGGTAGTTTGTCACGTCAGTAAAGGACGCAGCAAAAGCCTGTTCTTTTGGGAATAACCCCAGAACAAGCAGGATAGATAAAAGCATCATTACTATTCTTTTCACTTTCTTAAACCACCCTATCTGTATATTCTAGTTGCAGTTAATCATTATACCAGACAAAGCAGAAAACTTTGGACGCATTATTTTACCAAAATAATTAAAAGAAAGGGATAAAAATTGGCAAGGAATGGGTAGTATAGTAGGGTAAGCAAAAACACGCTAACCAAATTTTGGCTAACGTGTTGTTTTTATTAATTTGGAAATAAAATAAAAAACACCTTCAAAGCTAGTAAGCTGGAAAGGTGGCTAATCTGTTTCAAATAAACGCCCTCGGAGGGAATCGAACCCCCATCCCAAGAACCGGAATCTTGTGTCATATCCATTAAACTACGAGGGCAAGCGACTTTACTATTATACAAATGTATAGGAATTAATTCAAGTGAACTTTTTGAAGCGTAATATTTGACCTTCCTTGACCATAATGTGTATGATAAAGTTACAGCTGAGGAATAACTTAGCAAGAAAATCTCAAAACCACCTTTAAGGAGGCAATACAGAATGAATTTAATACCAACAGTTATCGAGCAAACGAATCGTGGAGAACGTGCATATGACATCTACTCTCGATTATTAAAAGACCGTATTATCCTATTAGGAAGCGCAATCGATGACAACGTGGCTAACTCCATTGTTGCTCAGTTATTATTCCTAGAAGCAGAGGATCCAGAAAAAGACATCTCCCTTTATATCAATAGCCCTGGCGGAAGCATTACTGCTGGTATGGCAATTTACGATACGATGCAATTCATCAAGCCTGACGTACAAACAATTTGTATCGGAATGGCCGCTTCCATGGGAGCTTTCCTATTAACTGCTGGTGCTAAAGGAAAACGTTACGCTCTTCCAAACGCAGAGGTAATGATTCACCAACCACTTGGCGGCGCTCAAGGTCAAGCTACAGAAATCGAGATTGCGGCTAAACGTATCTTGTTCTTACGCGATAAATTAAACCAAATCATGTCCGACCGCACTGGTCAACCAATGGAGGTCGTTTCTAGAGACACAGACCGCGACAATTTCATGACTGCAGAGCGTGCAAAAGAATACGGTATCATCGACCAAATTCTAGAGCGCAGCGACTTAAAAAAATAATTTATTCAGATCCAAGGGATGAGATACTCCCTTGGATTTTTTTATTGTGTGGTGCGTTTGTGGATGTCGGGTTTGTGGGGGGTGTGATTTGATGGTGGATTTTTGCGATTATACTCTTGGATCTTGCGATGAAGTGAGCGGGCACGGGGATCTTGTGATTAGCCTGGTGGATCTTGCGATTATAGGAGGAGTCTTTGCGATTGCGAGGTCGGTCTTTGCGTTTAAGCGCTCGGATCTTGCGATGAAGTGAGCGGGCACTGGGATCTTGCGATTAGCCTGGTGGATCTTGCGATTATAGGAGGAGTCTTTGCGATTAAACTCTCGCATCTTGCGATGAAGTGAGCGGTTCTCTTCATTCGATAACAAAAAAGCTGCCCTAGTCTTAGGGCAGCAAGGTTATTCTTCGTTTGAGATGAATTTTGCAAGTGTTGCTACAGCTTCTTGTTCGTCGGAGCCTTCTGCGCTTAGGGTGATGATTGCGCCTTTGCCGATTGCAAGGCTCATGATGCCCATGATGCTTTTCGCGTTCACTTTTTTGTCGTCTTTTTCAAGGTAGACGTCTGCGATGTGACGGTTAGCCTCCTGTACGAATAATGCTGCTTGTCTTGCTTGTAAACCAGATTGTAATTTTACTTCGACTTGTTGCTCTGTCATTATTTTATCAGCCTCTTTCTCTAAATGGTTTCTCCTCTTCGAAGAGCATCTGCAATTTCATCTAGCTTTCTTAAACGATGGTTGATACCAGATTTACTGACACTTCCGGTAGATACCATGTCTCCCAGCTCTTTGAGGGTGACGTCTTGGTATTCCACTCGGAGGCGGGCAATTTCCCTTAATTTCTCAGGTAATTGGTCAAGCCCAATGGTATTTTCGATGAATCGAATATTTTCTACTTGGCGAATAGCGGCACTGATGGTTTTATTCAAATTGGCTGTTTCGCAATTGACCAATCGATTTACACTGTTTCGCATATCTCGAATTATACGAACATCCTCGAATTTTAACAAGGCTTGGTGGGCACCTGCTATGCTTAAAAAGTCAGATATTTTCTCCGCTTCCTTTAAATATGCCACAAAACCCTTTTTACGTTCAATGGTCTTTGCATTTAAATCGAATTTATTCATTAATTCTACTAATGCATCACTGTGTGTTTTATAAAGGGAGTATATTTCCAAGTGGTAGGAGGAAGTTTCCGGGTTATTTACGGAGCCTCCTGCTAGGAAGGCTCCTCTTAGATATGCACGCTTACAACAATTTTTCTTTACTAGTCCAGGGTCAATCGAATATTCAAATTGAAAGCCTTCCTTTAGGATTTTCAAGTCCTCTAGTAAGTGCTTGGCACCTTCACGAATACGACAGATGTATACATTATTTTTCTTTAGACGCATTTTTTTACGAACTAACAGCTCTACGTCATATTTATATATATCTTTGATCAATGTGTATAATCTTCTTGCAATAGCAGCATTCTCTGTTTGTACGTCTAAGCTTAACATTTTATTACTAAAAGATAAGGAACCATTCATCCGTATGAGAGCGGATAGCTCTGATTTTGCACAGCAAGGCTTCGAATCCTCCTGTGTCATTTCTTTCTTTGTCTCAGAAGCAAACGACATGTTCCGTTTCCCCCTTTCTCCTTGGCGTTACACGAGATTCCTGTTAATCGGACTTGTGTGAGCCTGTGTATTTGCGTATTCCATTAGCCACTTAGCTACCTCTGCGGCATTATGGCGGACTGCACCATTATAAACAAGCGAGATATCTTTTTTGACAATCTCTAAATTAAGCCTCTCTAGCCTCTCGATATCAATCTTCACAGGAGAGGCCTTTTCTTGCTTATATAAGAATTGTACGTTCTCCGGTACCTCTTCATTACTAATAAGAATGGTATCTAAGAAATTGTGGTCTACATGCTGTATCAGTGCTTCGACATGATCATAGGCAGTGTAATTATTCGTTTCACCAGCCTGTGTCATTAAGTTGCAGATATATACCTTTTTGGCCTTTGATTGCTTGATTGCTTGGCGGATGCCATCTACTAATAGATTTGGCAATATACTAGTATATAGACTTCCTGGCCCAATTGCGATTATATCAGCTTGACGAATACTAGCAATTGTTTCCGGTAATGGCTTTACATCATTTGGGGTGATAAACACCCTTTCTATTCTCTTTCCATAGGTCGGTATTTTAGATTCCCCACTAATGACCGTTTTATCCTCAAATTGTGCGTTTAAGGTTACTAGCTGATTAGCTGCAGGCAATACTTTCCCATGGATTTTTAGCACCTTACTCATTTCGGTGATAGCATGGGAGAAATCGCCAGTAATAGAGGTTAGTGCTGTTATCATTAAATTTCCTAAAGTATGGCCTTCTAATTCTGTTGAATTAGAAAAACGAAATTGGAACATTTCCTCTACAAGCGGTTCCACATCTGAAAGTGCTGCAAGGACATTTCGAACGTCTCCAGGAGGTGGAATTTCATAGTCATCACGTAATCGCCCAGAGCTTCCTCCATCATCTGCTACCGTCACAATGGCAGTGATATCAATAGGATGCTTTTTTAAGCCGCGAAGCAAGGTGGAAAGGCCAGTTCCACCTCCAATGATTACTATTTTCTTACGCTTTTTTGAACGCTCCATCTTGTAAATCCTTCCTAATTGTGACGTCTCGATGGGTGATAACAGCTTTGTCCTCATTATTAAATAATTTGCCAAAATACTCAGCTAGGGTGACGGAACGATGTTGACCACCAGTACAGCCAAATGCAATAACTAGCTGTGTTTTACCTTCTCGTTTATATTGGGGAATCATAAATTGTAATAAATCAGTGAGCTTTTCAATTAATGTTTTTGTATCTGCCCATTTTAACACGTAGCCAGAAACCTCTTCATCTAGACCTGATTTTAGTCGAAGCTCTTCAATGTAATAGGGATTCGGCAAAAAGCGCACGTCAAAAACAAGGTCAGCATCTATCGGAATACCATGCTTAAAGCCAAAGGACATGACATTCACGGTAAACACCTTTTTACCTTGTGTTCGAAACTCTTCATGAATTTTATCACGCAGCTCTCGCGGCTTCATCTTAGAGGTATTATAAATAAACTGCGCTCTTCCCTTTAATTCTGATAGCAGCTCACGTTCCTTTTTAATCCCATCTAAAGGAAGACCAGAATTTGCGAGAGGATGGGATCTCCTAGTTTCCTTATATCTTCTCACAAGAACTTCATCTTGTGCATCTAAAAATAGCACCTTCGGATTTACAGCGCTTTCTTCTTGTAGCTGATTAATAGAATCAACCAAGGAATGGAACATTTCTCCTCCACGCAAATCCATTACAGCGGCAATATTTCTCGGCTGTTTGTTTGAATCAATCATTAGTTTAATAAACACACTCAAAAGCTCCGGAGGCAGATTGTCAATGCAATAGTAGCCTAAATCCTCAAAGCTCTGGATTGCAACGGTTTTCCCTGCCCCAGACATGCCAGTGATAATGACAACCTCCGTATCAAGCTTTTGTTGAATTTCCACTTTTCACATCTCCTTCCCAAGATTGTTGTATCGTTTCTTCAATTAAATCAAAATCAGGTGTATATACAAATGTACCGTATTGCATTCCTAAATCCTTCACTGCAAACAGCAAATTTGTTCTATCTCCTTCTGCCATTGGGAGTGTTTCAAGTGCTTCCACCGGGTGCCACTCAAGTACACCCTCTCTATTCTCTTCGTAAGGAACACCATCTAAATCTCTGGCTACAAACGTAAACAGCATCCACTCGTCGAGCTTCTTGCCGTCCTCTTGGATGACCATCGTATAAATTCCTTTTAAATGAGGATCTATGGGAATTGCATTTGTTTCTTCTGTAAATTCACGAATTGCCGACACCAGGATGGACTCTCCCTCTTCCATCTTTCCACCTGGAGCAACGTACCAATTTCTTCTCGGCTTTTTCAGTAAAAGAACTTTATTATCCTTACATACAAGCAAATTAGCGATTCTTTGCACTAGTTGTCCTCCAACTTTCTTCTATTCTTACTATATATTATACAATAAAATACACAAAAAGAGGCTGTTCAGGATTATTATCCGTGAAACAGCCTGTTAAAAATGTTCCTATATAAAAAGGGGGTCAATTTATATACTCTTACTATACACTTAATATGTTGCAAGACAGTTACATAAAAATTAAGAGATTATTAAATTGACGCAAGCTAAATAATTCTTAGGAGGGGATGTCTCACAAATCGAAAGTGAGCGTAAAGTAGTTGTTTTTTATTGCTAATAAACCAATGTCACTTGGATAATAATTCCAATAAGATCATTAACCGCACGTATTTCCCCTTTCAGCGCAAGTAATACTCCCAACCCCGCAAGTAAACTCCCTAACATCGCAAGTATCCTTCATTAAAGCGCAAATAAACTCACAGCAACCGCACGTAATGGATTTCATTTCCAATGCGCCATCATTAATTGCATAATAATTCCAAACACTAAATCGTACCTATTCCCCATTTCCTACACGTCACGGCACTTTCTTGTCAATCCAAGCCTTCTCTCACCAAAAATAAAAGCTGCAGGAGTTTATCCCGCAGCCTTTTTATTACTTCATTGTATCTCTTAAGTTTTCGATATAGTGCTGAGCAGCTTGAGCAGCAATACTGCCGTCGCCAGTTGCTGTAACGATTTGACGAAGCATTTTTTCGCGTACATCTCCAGCTCCAAAGATACCAGGGATGGTTGTTTCCATCTTATCGTTTGTCACGATATAGCCATTTTCGTTTAGGATGCCTAGGTTAGCGAAAGGCTTTGTTAGTGGCAGCATGCCGATATAAATGAAGACACCTTGAGTTGGGAATTCACGTTCAGAGCCGTCTACAGTGCTAACAAGTGTTACGCTGCTTACTTTTCCGTCTGTACCGTGGATTTCCTTTAACGTAGTGTTCCAGATGAAATCAATTTTTTCATTTGCAAAAGCACGGTCTTGAAGGATTTTTTGAGCTCTTAGCTTATCGCGGCGGTGAACGATTGTCACTTTGTTCGCGAATTTCGTTAAGAATGCACCTTCCTCAACAGCAGAGTCTCCTCCACCTACTACGACAAGATCTTTTCCTTTGAAGAATGCACCGTCGCATACCGCACAATAGCTGACACCACGGCCACCAAGCTCCAGCTCGCCAGGGATGCCCATTTTTTTGTACTCTGCTCCAGAGGAAATGATTACAGCCAAGGTTTTATATTCCTTGCCTCCTGCTTTCACAATTCGGTAGTCACCGTCTACTACGATTTCTGACACATCGCCATACGCATATTCTGCGCCAAACTTTTTCGCGTGGTCAAACATTTTCGTTGATAGCTCAGGTCCCAAAATAGTTTCAAATCCAGGGTAGTTTTCTACTTCCTCTGTATTGGCCATTTGTCCACCTGGTATACCGCGTTCAATCATCAAGGTTGATAGATTTGCACGAGATGTATATACTGCTGCCGTCATTCCAGCAGGTCCAGCTCCAATTATTATAACGTCATAGATTTTTTCTTCTGTCATCCGTAATTCCTCCTACATAACACATATCTACAATCTATCTAATTTCAAACCATTCATCAACATATTTGCCTAGTTGTCGAATAATGGTAGAAACTGAATGAGCTCATTTACATACTTCGTAAGGGTAGAGGGTGTTATGCCATACTTCTCTGCAAACTGCTTCTTCGTCGCATTTTTTGTCCTCGAGGAAGCAAACATATACTCGGTTGCCGCAGCAAGTGCCTTCGGATTTTTAAAGCCATAGCCCTTTGTTAAAGCACGCTCTAATAAAACAAACCACATTTGGAATAAATAATAGGCAGAATTCTCTAATGGCTTGTTCTCGCTGTAAAGCAAATCGGTCGTAGCGATTGCACGGAGAAACGCCTTTTCAGCAGGCTCCTTTTCATTGAATTTATGTCCCAAGGAATTTGCAAGAAACAGCTTCTCCATGGTTGTAAGCTCATCTACTACGATCCATTTAGGATGTGCAATAATTTCTTGACGGTGCTTTGATTTTCCTAGCAAATAAAAGCCGAAAATTCGCTCACTCACATGCTTATCCTGTATCTTTTCCAGGATGAGCTCCTTCTGGTTGTCAGGCTCCTTCTCATCTAGCTCCTTCATATGCGGTAGCCACGGCTCAAATCCAGCTTTCTCCGGATCTAGTTTCAGTAGCTGGTTCCAAGCATTTTTTGCTATTTCTTCATGCCCTGCAAAATAAGCAGAGTGTGATAGCCAGAAATAAAACCCTGGATCCGCTTCAAATCCTTTTCGCTGTAGACTTCTTAGCCATTTAAACGCCTGCTCATATTTCCCGATTAATGCGAAGGTCGCCCCAAGCTTATAGCGCTGCTCGATGAAATACGGATTCACTTTTTCAAGAAATGCCGTTATTTGCTCTAGCTCCTCCGTATTCTTCTCATAATAATGAATAACTGCCAGGTTACATAGCGCATGAATATTCGCTTTGTTTTCTCTTAAAACCTGGTGCAGAAGAGCCTTCGCCTGTTCCTCTTCGCCTACGTAGAAATAAGCAAGCGCAAGGTTATTAAAGGCAGCCCAGAAGTCGGGATGGTCCGTAATTAGGTTTTCCAAGAGCTCTATTGCCTCTGAAAATTTACCTGTTTCCATTAGTCTTCTCGCTTTTTCTTGCATAAAGAGCGCATCACTAGACGGAGTATCCATTTGAAGAGAGAGTAGTTCCTCTGATTCAGTGAAATCGATGATTTCCATCGCTTCCTCGATGTATTCGCCGTTGATATCCTTTTCTATATACAATTTTGCATATTTGTTAGCTTCCACAAAATTACCGAGGTGTGCATTTACCTCCGCCAAGAAGAAGATTATATCTCCTTCATTTGGATCAAGGGCATGTGCACTTCTTAGCAGCTCATAAGCAAAATCGAATTTCTCCATTTCCATTTGAAGTATGGCATATTGCAGCAAAATTAGTGGGTCATCTGGACTTAAATCAGATGCACGCTTTAAATATTTATTTGCCTTCTCGTATTCTTCTTTTTGTAGCTCATCTAACGCTTTTTTATAATAGTACTCGCCTGTTGGCAAGAATGAAATGATGTTTTCCTTCGTTTGCTTTATCTTCTTTTTATTCAAAATATTCCTCCGAAATATAATAAGGAACGTCTATACAACGCTCCTTATTAGTATACTCTTCAGTATATCACAATCTATTCAGTTTTACGGGATTTCGTTTCATGTCTTTTTTGAAGCACTTGTAACAGATCATAAAAGCTGGTTTCTTGTTCTTCTAATAAAACCAGCAAGTGGTACAGAAGGTCTGATGCTTCCCATTTAAGCTCCTCGGAATCCTTATTCTTCGCAGCGATGATAACCTCTGCAGCCTCTTCTCCAACCTTCTTACAGATTTTATCTACGCCTTTATCGAATAGATAGGTCGTATAGGCACCTTCTGGCATTTCTTTTTTCCTGTTGGCAATGGTTTCGATCAACGTAGAAATCACATTATAGCCGAAGCTCTCTTCGAATTTCTCTAGCTGCTGATAGAAGCAGCTTTCCTCTCCGGTGTGACAGGCAGGACCTGCAGGAAGCACCTCTAGGACAAGTGCATCTGAATCACAATCGGTTTTTATCCCAATTACACGCAGCGTATTGCCAGACGTTTCTCCTTTATGCCAAAGCTCCTGTCTGCTTCTACTATAAAACCATGCCTCTCGAGTTTCTACCGTTTTTTGATAGGCCTCCTCGTTCATATATGCCAGAGTAAGAACCTCTCTTGTAATGGCGTGCTGCACAATTACTGGGATTAGTCCCTTTTCGTCAAATTGTAAGTTGGTCATCGGTTTCTACTTCCTTTCAAGTCCTCTTCCCTTTTCCAATGCTTCTGCTAGCGTGAAGCGATTGTTGTATAGAGCTTTCCCCGTGATTACTCCACTAATAGATGTTTCTTTTGCAAGCTCTGCTACTTTCTCAATATCTTGCAATGTGCTGATTCCACCAGAAACAATAATAGACAGCCCCGTTTCCACTGCTAGCTCTTTATTAGCCTCAAGATTTGGACCTTGTAATGTACCATCGGTCGCAATGTCGGTAAAAACAACATGCTTCGCACCCTTGGCTGCAAAGTATTTTCCCACTTCCACAGCAGATTTACTAGAGGTTTCCAGCCAACCATGTGTTGCTACCATTCCGTCCTTCGCATCGAGACCGATCACTATGCGTTCTCCTCCATACTCCTTCAGAAGCTCTGCGACAAGCTCTGGCTTGGAGATAGCGAGACTGCCAATAATAACCCGATTTACACCGTTGGTTAAATAAAAATCTACATCCTCCTTAGAGCGGATGCCTCCTCCTATTTGCACCTGAACAGGCAGCTCTTTGGCAATACGAATCACTTCATTGCCGTGGATTTTCTCTCCGTCCTTGGCTCCATCCAGGTCTACTAGATGAATCCAATCGGCTCCCTCATCCACAAATTTTTTCGCCATTTCGAAAGGAGAATCTCCGTAAACTGTCTCCTGGTCATAATCGCCTTGATAGAGTCGGACACATTTTCCGCCCTTCATATCAATTGCGGGATATATTTGAATGGACATCCTTCTGTCCCCTTCCTAATTAAGTAAGTAGCCCCTTCGTAGAAGGAACTCCTTTTACTCTAGCATCAATTGTAATCGCATCGTCTATCGCTCGTGCCAACGCCTTGAAAATCGCTTCGATGATATGGTGAGTATTTGCTCCATAATGCACAATCACATGGACATTCATACGAGCCTCTAATGCGAATTTCCATAAGAATTCATGGACAAGCTCCGTATCAAAGGTTCCTACCTTTTGTGCAGGAAACTGAGCTCGAAACTCTAGATGCGGGCGGTTCGAAATATCAATGACCACCTGAGCCAGCGCATCATCCATTGGGACGAAGGCATTACCATACCGCTTAATGCTCTTTTTATCACCCAATGCCTCCTTCACTGCCTGCCCTAAAACAATGCCGATATCCTCTGTCGTATGGTGATCATCTATATGAGTATCACCATTTGCCTGAATCTTTGCATTGAACAGACCATGCTTTGTGAAAAGGTCTAACATGTGATCCATAAATGGAACGCCTGTGTTAATGACCGCTTTTCCTTCTCCATCTAAGTCTATTTCGACTGATACCTTCGTTTCGTTTGTCATTCGTTCAATTTTTGCTATTCTTTTATTCAAGATGACCTCTCCTTTTCCCAGCTACGAGACTCTACGGATCTTGCGTGCCCCTCTAGTTGCTCTAATCGAGCTAAACGAGCAATTTTCGGATATTGCTCCTGCCACATTTCCTCTGAATAGTAGACAACACTCGTCTTTTTAACAAAATCATCTACGCCTAATCCACTTGAGAAACGAGCAGTGCTATTGGTAGGAAGCACATGGTTTGTTCCAGCAAAGTAATCTCCCACCGGCTCACTGCTATATCTTCCGAGGAAAATAGCACCTGCGTGGCGAATCTTCTTCGCTTCGTCCTCTGGGTTCTCTGTCATGATCTCTAAATGCTCGGGAGCAATTTCATTTATTGCTTCGATAGCCTTTTCCATTGTCTCTGCCAAATAAATGCGTCCATAGCTTTCGATAGAGGCTCTTGCAATCTTTTCACGAGGTAGCTTGCTCAATTGGCTTTCTACCTCTTTCGCCACCTCTTTAGCCAAACGCTCACTAGTTGTGATAAGCACTGCACTCGCAAAGACGTCATGCTCTGCTTGTGCTAATAAATCAGCAGCTACCTCATCAGCATAGGCAGTGTCATCCGCAATAATCGCAATCTCGCTAGGTCCTGCAATCATATCAATCGCCACCTGGCCAAATACCTCTCTTTTTGCTAAAGCGACGAAGCTATTGCCAGGCCCTGTTATTTTATCTACGGCTTTGATTGTTTCTGTGCCATAAGCAAGTGCAGCAATGGCCTGTGCTCCACCGACCTTGTATATTTCCTTCACCCCTGCAATTTTTGCTGCCACTAATACAGAAGCAGGGAGCTGTCCATTCTGATCAGGAGGAGAAACGATCACGATGCGTTTTACTCCGGCCACCTTTGCAGGAATGGCATTCATCAGAACAGAGGATGGATAGGCTGCTGTCCCACCTGGTACATATAACCCTACTGCATCTAAGGGTGTGACTCTATATTTGATATAGGAATTCTTCTGTAAGGGAAAGTCTATCTCCTCTCTTACCTGCTCCTTATGAAAGGCCGCAATGTTTTCAGCTGCCTCCTCGAGGTCCGAAATTAACTGAGCATCAAACGAATGATAGGCATCCTCTATCTCCTGTTCCGTAACTAGAAGATTGGTCAACTTAACGCCATCCCATTTCTCAGTGTAAGCTAGCAGGGCTTGATCTCCCTTTTCTCTTACCTCTCGGATAACCTCTCTAACAGTTTCTTGTTGCTCTTTATTCACTCCTTCAACTGTACGCTGAAGGGATTGGATTTCTGTAAGCGTCTCAATCTTCATATGTGTCCCTGCCCTTCAATTCTGCCTTTAATTGGCCAACGAATTCTCTTACTCTCTTACTCTTCATTCGATAGCTAGCAGGGTTAACGATGAGTCGGGAGGATATATCTACAATCCTCTCATACTCTACAAGTCCGTTCTCTTTTAGCGTCTGCCCAGTGGACACAATATCCACGATTCGATCCGCCAGCCCAATCATGGGAGCCAATTCAATTGAACCATTCAGTTCAATAATCTCCACCTGTTCTCCCTTTTCCTTGTAAAAGTTCGTCGCAATGGTAGGATATTTAGTAGCTACTCGTGGTGCAACTTCGTTCATTTTCGTGTTTGGAAGACCGGCAGTGGCAATATAGCAGTTACTGATGTGAAGGTCTAATAGCTCATGGACGTCACGTTCTTGCTCCAGCAAGACATCCTTGCCCGCTATCCCAATATCGGCAACACCATGCTCTACATAGACTGGTACATCCATTGGTTTTGCGAGAATGAATTTGATGTTTTCCTTGGGCGCCTCCACGATCAATCTACGTGAATCAATAATTTCGTTTGGTAGTTCGAAACCGGCAGCCTTAAAGAGCTCATATGCTTCCTCAAATATTCGCCCCTTTGGCATTGCAATTGTTAACTCATTCATCGTTTGAACCACCCTCTGCCACTATGATTACCTCATGGAAATTCTGTTTGAATACCTCTACGTCATGAACACTATCGATAAATTGAAGGGTTACCCGTTCTCCATTTGCCCTTCTTCCTTCTGCTAGCACATTTGCCTTCAAAAAAGATTGTTCGTCAAATAAAACAAGCGTATGCGGTTCTACATTGACCTGATTATTTAACACTTCCACTAACCGATCTACTCGAATTCCGAAGCCAGTTGCTCCGACCTTCACTCCAAACTGTTCAAAGAGCTCGTCATATCGACCACCGTTACCGATTGGAAATCCACTGCCTTCTGCATAAATTTCAAACAGCATCCCTGTGTAATAGCTCATATGACTTGCTAAGGAAAAATCAAACGAAATACGCTCCAATCCATTCACTTGCATCTCTAACAGTTTTTTCAGCTGTTTCATTTGCCCTAATACCTGCTGATCAAATGCCGAAAAATCCTCTAAGGTAGCTGTCTCATTTTCTATTAAGCTAAGAAGATTTTCTTTAGCAGCCTGCTCCAAGCTAAGCTCTTCTATTTTTTGGACATACCCAACCACATTCTTTTCGACCAGTAGGTGTCTCAGCTCGCTAGATTCCTCCTTATTTCGAGTGTTGGCTGTCAGGATACTCTCTAAAAGACCCGCATGTCCAATGGTAATGTGAAAATTTTCTAAACCAATAGCCTTTAACAGTTCTATCGCTGTATAGATTACCTCGCAATCTCCGTAAGCACTGAAATCTCCGATTAGCTCCATTCCAAGCTGTTCAAATTCCGCCGGACGACCTCCCTCTCGCTGTTGCGCTCGAAAAACATTTGCATAGTACGCTAAACGAAGAGGGTTCTTTTCTTTTAATAGCTTTGATGCAGCAATTCTAGCTATAGGGGTCGTCATATCTGGTCTAAGTACAAGCATTTTTCCTTGGTTATCTACAAGCTTAAATAATGCTGATTCTTCAATAGCTGATACTCTTCCGATTGTTTCTAAATATTCGAGAGAGGGGGTTTTGATAAAATCATATCCCTTTTCTCTTAATACACTTCTAGCCATAGATCTAACATATTCCTTTTGCTCGTTAACCTGTGGAAAGGAGTCACGCATTCCTAAGGGCTTTTCAAACATTTGAATCTTACTCACCGAATCACCTCTTTTTACTTTAGTGCACTAGAGAATTAGAGAACTAATATAATAAATTATTTAAATTTTAACGCATTTATAGTGTTACGTCAATCCATCCATTTTTGGGAAATAAAATACACTCTAGATTAAATTTTTGGGGAGTATCCTACTGATTCTTTAATTGTCACAATTTTTTATCCCTTCGAATAAAGGTCGTTGATCTCCATTGCTGGCGGACGCTTTCCGCGGAGGCCAACAGGATGTTGGTCAGGAAAACGTTGTCACACGATGTGACGACCTTAGTTTTCCTTCCTTAATTCCTTCACTCCGCCCGGTGCTCCTGTCACTACGCTTTCGTCGCAAATGAATTTTGCTGTTCCCACAGGAGTCTGCCGCCATCCATTCCAATCAACTCTCTATTGACCAAGGTGAATCCTTACATTTTATATACACAATTCAGTAATATCTTTGCTTTATAGAGCTAAAACCATCTTTGTATTGCTTGTTATTAGTTATTATAAATAAAGTGAATTAATCCTTTTTTATATGAATTTGTATCGATATTCCCGACAAATAATGTATGTAATAAAATAAGGCACTTACTGTTCAAGTCGAATAGTAAGTGCCTTCATCATGTAAGATGCTATTAAAAAGCTACCGTTTTTACAGTGCCCTTTATTTTTTCAGTCTAAGTTCTTCTGCAGTATATTTCGTTCCTGCATTTCTTCTTTCGTATAAATAATTCTCATGGGGTTACCTCCTACAAAGGCACCCTCCGGAACGTCTGCATTTACTAGCGTTGCGGCTGAAACGATAGCATCATTACCGATAGTAACTCCCGGTAGAATAGTGGAATTGGCACCAATCATTACCCGATCACCGATAATAACATCCCCAATGCGATATTCATCTATTAGATATTCATGCGCCAAGATGGTCGTATTATAGCCGATAATTGAATTCGAGCCGACCTTTATTCTTTCAGGAAACATGATATCCATCATCACCATTAAAGCAAATGAGGTTTCCTTACCGACTTCCATCTTCAAAAATTTCTTATAGAAAAAGTTCTTCCAGCTTAAAAAAGGTGAATATCTGGCAGCTTGAATGAAAATAAAATTTTTCATTACCTTCCAAAAAGGGACTGTGTCATAGACATGCCAAAGGGAATTTGCACCCTTTATCGGATACCTTTCTGTCCTTCTCATGCCGGCTGTCCTGCCGCGATATCTATAACTTCACTAATATGCTGGATTATATAGGTTGGATTGAAAGTAGCTAAAAATGCTTCTCCCTTAATGGACCAAGCTACAGCCGCAGTGTCTGTGCCCGCACGTTGACCTCCCTCGATGTCATGATAATTATCACCAATCATCAAGGCATCCTCCGCTTTCACATTGAGCTGCTCTAAAGCAAGTAAAAGTGGCTCTGGGTCTGGTTTGGGATTGGTAACATCATCAAGTCCAACTATTGTGTCAAACATATCTTCACAATTGATTAACCGAAGTCCTCTATCAATCATTTCTCTTCGCTTAGTGGAAACAATCGCTAATTTATAGCCTCTTTCCTTTAATAGCTGCAACGTTTCGACAACCCCATCAAAAGGAGTAACCATTTCATCATGATTTTGGATATTCCACTCTCGATAGGTTGAGATTAACATCTCTGTCATAGTAGGATCTATGCTGTCGAAAGTCTCCCTTAAAGGAGGACCAAGAAACGGAATAACCGACTCTCTTGTATATTTCCCAGGAAATTTATCCCCCAAAACATATAAGAAAGACTGAATAATTAGCTCATTTGTATTTAATAAAGTACCATCTAAATCGAATAATAGCGCTTTATATCTCATCCTGTTAACACTTCCTCTTGTTTACGTTGTTCTGCTTTCCTCCACAGATAGGCTACCAATATGGTTAATACAAAAGCAGTCGAAATTCGAATGATTAATAGTGGCAGTACTGGTATCCCTAACGGTACAAATATTAGAGTATCCTCCACTACGGCATGACATGCTACGAGAAATATGAATACCAGAGTGGCATCCTTCTTGCTTACCCCTTCCTCTTGCACTGCCTGAATCATCACTCCTGCTCCGTAAGCCAAGCCTATTACTAAACCAGCCACCAATGTGGAGGAAGCATTTGGCTGTACACCGATTAACTTAGTAAAAGGTGCAAGTTTTTCAGAGAACTTCTGCATGTAATTTTTATCCTTTAAATATTGAATAATAATCATCAGTGGGATAACAATGACAGCTAGCTGTAAAACTCCTAGGGCAGCCTTTTGCAATCCAAGCAGCCCAATCTCCATCCAGCCTTCTGGCACCTGCTGAGTAGCGGATACAACCCCGTACTTCGCAATTTCTCCTCCACCTTGCCAAACGAGATTGATTACGACAGCTGAAAGTATCGCTAGCCCAAAGCGAACTAGCAATACGACCCATAGCTTCACACCAACCCTTAAGGCAACACTCGTTTCAATAAAAATATTATGAGAAAAGGATAACATCGTCGCTAGAATAAAAACCTCTTTAACCGTTAGCTCTAAAGAAAGGATCCCTGCTATTCCAGCATATAAATTTAATGCATTTCCCAAAACTAAAGGGATAGCCGCCTCACCACGAAGTCCAATAAGCCCCATAAATGGCTCAATCAGCTTGATGATCCATGGGAGGACAGGTGTATATTGTAAAATAACCACAAGCATGGTGATTGGGAATATCACCTTACTTAAGGTCCAAGTTGTTCGTAAACCAGCATTTATCCCTCTCTTGATTGTCCCCATTTCTTCCCCATCCCTCTTTACTTGTCTTGATAACGAACTACAGGCTTCATCGTCTTTCTACGATATACAAGCAATGCGATTGCCACCACAATCGTTAATATGGACACTACCTGAGCCGTTCTTAAACCTAAGCTTTCCACTAAATACAAGCTATCGGTACGTAATCCTTCAATAAAGAAACGACCAAATGAATACCAGATAAGATAGAAGAGGAAGCTCTCCCCACGTCGTAAATTTGCTTTACGAAGAAGCAGTAATATAATAACCCCGATTAAATTCCACAAGGATTCATATAAGAAAGTTGGGTGATAATAATTTCCCTCTATGTACATCTGTTCAATAATCCAGTTTGGCAGCATTAAATTCTCCAGAAAGCTTCTCGTTACTTCTCCACCGTGGGCTTCCTGGTTCATAAAGTTACCCCAACGACCGATCGTTTGACCAATTAAAATACTAGGAGCAAGTATATCTGCGAGCTTCCAGAAAGATTTGTTCTTCTTTTTAGTATAAATATACGCAGTTAAGAAAGCCCCTATAAGAGCTCCATGGATGGCTATTCCCCCCTCCCATATTTGGATGATTCTTTCTGGATGTTCAGAATAATAATCCCATTTAAAAATAACGTAGTAAATTCGAGCACTAATGATAGAAATCGGAACTGCCCAAATTAATAAATCGGTTAAAAAGTCCGGATGAAATCCTCTTTTTACCATTTCACGTTGGCCCACTATATAAGCTAAGATGATGCCAAACGCGATAATAATGCCATACCAACGGACTTCAATCGGTCCTAACTCGAATGCCACTGGATTAATTGCCAATAAAATATCCATAAACTACTCCCTTCCAACCATTCTTAAAATTCGCCATTCTGGCTTATTACATCGTCTAAACGTTTAGCAAAATCCTCTGCAGCATTTACACCCATACGCTTTAATCGGTGATTCATCGCTGCTACTTCGATAATGACTGCAAGGTTTCGTCCTGGTCGGACTGGAACAGTCAACTTCGTTACAGAAGTATCAATGATGACCATTTTTTCTTCTTCAAGCCCTAATCGATCGTACGTCTTTTTCTCATCCCAAATCTCTAGCTCAATGACTAATGTTATGCGTTTATAGCTTCGTATCGCACTTGCACCAAATAATGTCATGATATCTATTATACCTAAGCCCCTTATTTCTAAAAGGTGTTCAATTAGCTTTGGTGCACTACCTACGAGGGTGTCTTCTCCCTCTTGCCGTATTTCCACACAGTCATCTGCTACCAGGCGATGTCCCCTCTTCACTAGCTCGAGTGCTGTTTCACTTTTTCCGACCCCGCTTTTTCCCGTAATCAATACACCTACTCCATAAATATCCACCAATACACCATGAAGTGCAGTAGTAGGAGCCAATTTGCTCTCTAAGAAGTTGGTAAGCATACTGGAGAACCTGGTAGTAGGCATGGTAGTCGTTAAAACCGGAACTGATTTTTTATTGGAAGCCTCCATTAATTCTTCTGGCACTTCCATTCCATGCGCTACAATAATCACAGGTGTATCTTGTGCACAAAGCTTCAGCATGCGCTCTCTTCTTTCCTTCTGACCGAGCATTTCAAAGAAAGAAAGCTCCGTCTTTCCAAGCAACTGGACACGATCAGAGGAATAGTGAATAAAGTATCCCGCTATCTCTATCCCAGGTCTTGAGATATCACTAACCGCTATATGTCTTCCTATCCCCTCTTCACCACTTACTAGGGTCAGGTTAAACTTTTCTTTAACATCCTTCGTTGTAACATGAGGCATCCTGATACCGCTCCTTCCAAACCTCTTTATTCATAATCTTTATTTTATCACGACAGATAGAATAATTAGTACCTATTTCACTTTTCTGTGCGATTCCATTTGGTAACATAAAAAAATCATTGATTAGGGTGAAAACACTGGATATCCCTAGATACCAATCCGATGAGAATTGAAAATAAAAATGCCATGAGTAAGAGCGAGGGAACTGAAAAATTATATTCTTTTTTATAACTTATTAAGGCTTTAAAAAAATAGGGTACTTTTTGTTCAGGTTTGAACAGAAATTGCCCTATTTTCATATGTATTTCTTACTCTTTTTCGCTTAGAAGCTTCAATATACGCTTGAGGTTGACCGCAAATATAGTGGTCGCACCTTGTATTTCCATGCCAAATAAACCCGCTGACTTGGCTGTTTTATAGCCATGCGGATTTTAGATCTCACTATTTTTCGCCTCTATTTTATATCGTTTCTTCGCTATAAGCTTGAATTCCTCTGTCTCTTGAAATTCCACTTGATCCTTATGCACCGTGGACTTGATGGGAACCGAATATGATTTGCTTTTGGCACCTTCTGTATAACAAACTTCTCGCATAGGGTAAACCGTTTGGAACGTTCTACAAGGTCGGCATCTGATAGGTCGTGAATCGCTTTTAGTAATAGGTATTTAAACATTCGAATTGGTGGGATTACATTTCGACTATTGTCTAAGCAGTACTTTGTCTTTAGCTCGTCCAGTATAAAGGAAAAATCAACTAGCTCGTTGATTTGGCGAAGCATATTATCTTTGGGGATGATTAAATCGTATAATTCCAGATAAGGGCTTAGGTTAAGCGTTTGTTGTTTGGAAATTATGGTCGCACCACCTTTTAGGAATACACTTATTATATAAAGAATCTGGGAGGCCTTGTTGGATGAAGGGATATCCTTATCGGGAGGGGGAAGAGTTGAATGGAATGGAGGCGGCGACTTCTGCGGGAACAGCAAATGTTATTTGCGACGAAAGCGTAGCGACAGGAGCACCGAGCGGAAGCACCCGGACTGAGCGTAGCGAGGGAGAAGGCTGGAGCCGTGCCCGCGAAAAGCGTCCGCCGAAATGGGAATCAACGATATAAAAAAGTGAGTATGTAACCAGATTTCATTTCACATACTCACTGTTAATATTTAATGAACTTTTTTAAGTGCCCTCGTACGGAGCTCATGGCATAAAATCTCTGCTATTGAATAAAAGGCACCTCATTAGAGGCGCCTTTCAAATTATTTATTCACCATCAATCGTGTAACGAACTAAGACAGCACCTGTTTTAGCATCGCCATAAACTCTTAATGGTTCTGCTTCAGAATCAGTCACTTTAGTGAAGCCAACTTTACGGTATAGAAGTTGCTCTGATTCATTCCATTTCGTTACGTCAGCAAGCTGTACATCAATTTTCCCTAGCTGTGTCGTAACTTCTCCTTTAATGGAAACGTTCTTCGGTACATAAATCTCTACAGTACCAGCAATTGCCGTACCTTCTATTTTTCTTGCATCCTTATCCTTTGTTGTAAGGATTACTTGACCGCTAATGGAAGAGCCTTCAATTTCTTTTAGCTTTCCATCTACATAGATGCGACCATTCATTGTTTCAACTTCAAGAGAGTCACCAGTCACTCGTTGTACTTGGACTGTACCATTTCCTGTTTCGATATCTCCACGGTTGAATGTAAGCTCGTCTAAATCAACTTTTCCATTTGTTGTTCTAATCTTTAATGTGTTTAATTCCAGATTTTTCGCTGTAAAGTCTCCATTAAATAATCTAGCAGAAATATGGTTATATGATTTTTTTGGAACATATAGAACAACATGCGTAGCAATAGTTTTCATATCACTGAATACACGTAGCTTGTTTGCTTCCGTTGTAAAAATAAACTCCTCTGCAAAGCGAGCTTTAACCTCTTCTTCATTTGAGCCGCGATAACATTTAGCTTTTACAACTGCCGAAACGTTTGCCTCTTCGGTAGGTATTATTTCAACCTTTCCGTTAGCTATGTTAATGCTGATATCGTCAAATTCAATACCCTCTTTTACTAACTTTTCTTCAAAAACGATAGGATCTGTGATTTTTACATCAAATTCGAAATCCTTTAGCTTATCCACTGTTCCTTGCATTAAGTGCATGAACTTTTCGCCCATAACTGTGAAATCACGTTTGATATCATCCAAAAAGTCAGGGTTTTGTTGTTTAGATGATGTTTTGCTGTTAGTCGATTGTTTGTACTGCATTTCTTCATTTACTGTTGGAGTTGCTGTTGTAGTTGTTTTCCCAAGAGCCTCTAGTAATTCTAGTGCTTCTTGTGCAGTGATAGTACCGTTCTCAACCATGTCCAGTATTCTTTTGCGTTCCTCTTGCATAATGAAAGGCCTCCTCCTAAATTGAAAATATAATACAATTTGATATCCCTCTATTTAGTACGGTTTATCTTCTAAAAAGTTTCAAACAAAACTTTATTTTGAGGAAGCTTCTGAAATAGCAGCACCCATACGCTCACGGTCTCTATCCAAAATAGTCTTCAAGTATTTCCCTGTATAAGATTTTTTATTGTTTGCTATATCCTCTGGTGTTCCCACACCAACAATCGTTCCGCCTCTATCTCCACCTTCAGGACCTAAATCAATTAGATAGTCCGCTGTCTTAATGACATCTAGGTTATGCTCAATGACCAGCACGGTATCGCCATTATCCACTAAACGTTGAAGTACCTCTAATAGGCGTGCGATATCATGAACATGGAGACCGGTAGTCGGTTCATCCAGGATATAAAATGACTTCCCATTGGAGCGTTTATGCAATTCAGAGGCCAGCTTTACCCGTTGTGCTTCTCCACCAGAAAGCGTTGTAGCAGGCTGACCCAATTCCATGTATCCCAATCCAACATCGTACATCGTTTGGATCTTCCGACTTATTTTCGGATGATTCTCAAAGAAAGCTAAACCATCCTCTATTGTCATCTTTAGAATGTCTGCTATATTTTTTCCTTTATAGCGAACCTCTAAAGTTTCTCTATTATATCGTTTGCCATGGCAAACTTCACAAGGAACGTATACATCAGGTAGAAAATGCATCTCAATCTTAATAATTCCGTCTCCTCGACACGCTTCACAGCGTCCGCCTTTTACGTTAAAGCTAAATCTTCCTTTTTTGTAGCCGCGTATCTTCGCTTCATTCGTATTGGCAAACAAGTCACGAATATCATCGAAAACACCTGTGTAAGTAGCTGGATTGGATCTTGGAGTCCGTCCAATTGGAGATTGATCAATATCAATTATTTTCTCCAGCTGCTCAATTCCTTCTACTCCTTTGTTCGCTCCAGGCTTTGTTTTAGCCCGGTTAATTTTTTGCGCTAGCGTTTTATATAGGATTTCATTTACTAAAGTACTTTTCCCAGAGCCTGAAACTCCTGTCACTGCTGTAAATACGCCTAGTGGAATCTCTACGGTGACATTTTTTAAATTATTCTCTGTAGCACCTTTTATTTTAATGAATCTACCGTCTGACTTTCTTCTTTCTAATGGAAGTGGAATAAATTTTTCACCGCTTAGATATTTCCCAGTAAGAGACTGATCATTTTTCATCACTTCTTCCGGCGTGCCCGCAGCTACTACCTGCCCACCATGGACACCTGCCCCTGGACCAATATCAATTAAGTAATCGGCAGCCATCATCGTGTCTTCATCATGCTCTACGACAATTAATGTATTTCCAATATCCCGCATATTTTTCAGCGTTTCTATCAATCGGTCATTGTCTCGTTGATGCAATCCAATAGATGGCTCGTCCAAGATATAAAGGACGCCAGATAAGCGAGAGCCTATTTGTGTGGCTAAGCGAATTCGTTGTGCTTCTCCACCTGACAGGGTTCCTGATGCTCGGTTAAGCGTTAAGTAGTCGAGCCCCACATTATCTAAGAAGCCAAGTCTTTCATTAATTTCCCTTAATATTAGTCGGGCTATTTGAAAATCCTTCTCCGAAAGCTTCAACTCCTTGAAGAATTGATATGCCTCCACAATAGAGAATTCCGTCACCTGTCCGATATGAAGAGATGCGACCTTGACCGCTAATGTTTCATCCTTCAAGCGGTATCCTTTACATGATGGACAATCATGAACACCCATGTATTTTTCCATTTGTTCTCTTGTCCAGTCAGAAGAGGTTTCCTTAAATCGACGTTCTATATTACCAAGTACACCTTCAAAATAGATGTGGTTATCTCTTACTTGACCGTTTTCATTTTTATAACGAAATCTAATTTTGTCGTTTCCAGAGCCATATAAAATCTTCTTCCATTGGTCTGCTGGTAAATCCTTGACCGGCACATCCATCGGAATCCCATAATGGTTGCAAACGGCCGCTAGTAGATTAGGGTAATACTGGGAGCTTGTAGGCTGCCATGCAACGATTGCCCCTTCTTCTAGCGTTAGATTTTTATCCGGCACAACTAAATCCGGATCAACCTCTTGCTTGGTTCCCAAGCCATCACAATCTGGACATGCACCGAATGGGCTGTTGAAAGAGAACATGCGTGGCTCTAATTCGCCAATAGAGAAGCCACAGATTGGACATGCGTGATGCTCGCTAAACAAAAGCTCCTCATGCTCCATGACATCTATTATTACCCTACCATCACCAAGGCGTAGAGCTGTCTCAATAGAATCACTGAGGCGAGCAGCGATGCCTTCTTTCATTACAATTCGGTCGATCACTACTTCGATGTTGTGTTTTTTATTTTTATCTAGATTGATATCATCATCTAAATCTATAAGGTCTCCGTTAACCCTCACACGAACATACCCCTGCTTTTTCATGTCCTCTAGCAGCTTTACATGAGTTCCTTTTCTACCTGAAACGATTGGTGCAAGTATCTGCATTCTAGTCTTTTCAGGATAGTCGTTTAAGCGATCCACCATCTGCTCAACCGTTTGAGAGGAAATCTCTATGCCATGCTTTGGACAAATTGGTTTGCCTACTCGTGCAAATAACAGACGCAGATAATCATAGATTTCTGTCACTGTCGCCACTGTAGAGCGAGGATTTTTACTTGTCGTCTTTTGATCAATAGAAATAGCTGGGGATAGCCCTTCAATGACATCTACATCTGGCTTGTCCATTTGTCCTAAGAACTGTCTTGCATAGGCAGACAGTGATTCTACATAACGTCGCTGACCTTCGGCATAAATCGTGTCAAATGCTAAAGATGACTTCCCAGATCCAGATAATCCTGTCATTACGACAAGCTTATCTCTAGGTATGGTCAGGCTTACATTTTTTAAGTTATGGGCGCGTGCACCCTCTATTCTAATTTCTTGGTTTTTCAAAAACCTCACCCTTCCAGCTTGAGTTCCAGAATCGCATCGCGCAGCTCTGCAGCTCGTTCAAAGTTAAGCGCTTTTGCTGCGTCCTTCATTTCTTTTTCTAGATTTTCTAATAGTTTACCCTTTTCTTCTTTAGTTAAGACTTTTCCACTTGTTAATT
>NZ_JBXEOV010000028.1:0-24643 GCF_056856695.1 Psychrobacillus sp. Z16_25
AAACGTGAAGAGGGCAAGCCTTATAAAGTAGCCATTATCGCATGTGCTAATAAGCTTTTACACTGGATTTATGCGATATTAAAAACAAAAACACCGTTCCAAGAAACACTTTAGTAACAAATTTTTCAAATAAAACAATAACCCTCCAAATTAGATTCGGAGGGTTATTTGCGTTGCGCATTTTTAGTATAGCATGAAGGTATTTTTATTTTAAAAGATTTTTATTGACAATCTATTAGCTGGTTTTGTTCAAGAAGCCATTTCTCTTGTTTCTCTTCATTTTTTTATAGTTACCTGTTTGGACATGACAGCGTGTTTCCTCAAATTTACTCCTTGATTTTTCTTGAAGCGAAGGGGACAACATCGTACGATTTAAGAGTTTATTTTGCGGATTTTGTTTCTCTTGTCAGTCAGAAATCATTGTGTTTTTCTGAACCTGATTACGACAAAGTAAGATAATTTTGGTTGTCAGGGTGATACAGATTAAGGTAATTAATAGTCGTAAAATACGCTCATCCACAGACACGTTAGTCGGAAAACTAATACTATCTGCATCGTCTTGTGCTTTTACACTCTAGCTACTCCTAGTTCTTCTAAAATCTCTGATAGCCTTACAAATCGTAGGTTTCAAACTCGCATCCAGTCAATTTTCAAAATTTGTATTCCATAGCTCTTTTCTTGTTCGGCCTAATCTTATGTCTATAGCCTGCTTTCATGATCTTATGTAATTCATCTTCCGGTTTTCCATTAATAACAGATATGATGTAGTCTCTTTCGATAAAATTCCCTTCTCTTGTTAGCTTAAAGACTTTAGCTTGTTCAACTACTTCTTTAATGCTGTTTGTATAGGCATATTCTCTAATGATCCATCTCTCTAAAGTATTTGTTTTATAGTTTTCTGCAAGTGCTACAAAATGTTGCAGTCTCTCTATTTCAGCCTTTGCTCTTTCAACAGTAATCAGTTTTGCCATTATCCTTCCCCCCTCTTTCCCTCTAAGAAATGTTTATTAAGAACTACCAATCGTTACATTGGTAGTTCCTCTTCTATTCTTTTAACTTCGTAAATCACAGTCAAATTCCTTACTCTTTACCTTGTTGATTAAGTTTTCTACATCTTTTCTTACATGCTTCGTTTCTTCTGTAAGAACAGTCACAGTATGTTTATCTTCTTTACTAACCAGCAGTCTATCTCCTTCAATCGCTATTCCCTTCAGTTCTTCTTTAGGGATCAGTAAGCTCTTCTTCTCTTCTGGATACTCCAGGAGAACTCCATACTCACCTTCAAAACGGTCAAGCGTATATTTGACTGGCCATGTCATATAGTCAACTCCTTTAATTAGCGTTCACACGCCCAACCATCTTTATCACGGTCATGTTTTGAGGCATAGGCAGGATGTCCTGACTTAACACCATTTGGATAATAAACACGCATTTCCGTACAATTGGCAAAAGAGGTAGGTGCTCCAGGAATTACATACTCATCCGAACTCGGATCCGTTGGCGGTGAAGGTACAGGAATAGGTATCGGCACAGGTGTTGGCGTTGGTATAAGCACTCCGCCACTCCATGGTTTCGCAGTAACCGAATGAACAAGTCCGTTCGTTGTTACAGTAATATTCC
The DNA here is from genome assembly GCF_056856695.1 of Psychrobacillus sp. Z16_25. Taxonomy (NCBI): domain Bacteria; kingdom Bacillati; phylum Bacillota; class Bacilli; order Caryophanales; family Bacillaceae; genus Psychrobacillus; species Psychrobacillus sp. Z16_25. The sequence continues at coordinate 1,621 of NZ_JBXEOV010000028.1, forward strand.
CAGCTTCAGCCGTTGAGTAAATCTTCGAACCTACGCTATTGAGACGAGAAACGACGTCCTTATGAGGATGACCATATGAGTTGTCCTTTTCATATGAGAGGATTGTAGTTTCCGGTCTTACTTCATTAATGAATTCTGTGGCACTACTTGTATTTGACCCATGGTGTCCGGCTTTCAAAACTGTTCCTTTCATATCGTATTTAGCAACCAATTCTTTTTCTAATGACGTATCTGCATCACCCATCAGAAGGAAACTCACATTTTTGTATACAACTTTCAGTACGATTGAAGCTTCATTGTTGTCGTCCCCTTCTTCTTCAGCATTTAGCACTGTAATCGTTAGAGCTGAATCAAGGGTAATATTATCCCCTGATTTAGGGACTTTGTAGTTAATATTCTTTGTGTCTATTAAGGATAGTAGCTCATAATAAGTTTGGGTCGTATGGGATTTTCCCGAATCGATAAAGTTTGAGACAGGTATAGTCTTTACTACATCTATTAATCCTCCGATATGGTCAGCATCAGGATGCGTTGCCATTACATAATCAAGCTTACTTATTCCTTTATCCTTTAGGAACGCCACTACCTCATCTCCAGCAGACTTGGAGCCTCCATCCACCAACATATTCTTACCGCTTGGAGATTGGACAAGTATTGAGTCTCCTTGACCTACATCGATAAAATGAACCTTCATCTCTTCCTGCTTAGCTTTTTGGAAGCCCATTGCCCTAGCTATGAAGACCGATATATGCGCACGGCTGAGATTGGCATTGGGTTTAAATGTCCCATCTTCATAGCCGGTTGTTATATTTTTAAATGCTAATTGACGTGTAGGAAGATATGCGGTTGAATCTTTCGGAACATCCTTAAACGTAACATTCGATTCCTGCGTTAATTTAAATGCTCGTGCAATAAACGCTGCCATATGGCCACGGGTTACTTTTTCTTTTGGCTGAAAAGAACCGTCTAGGTACCCATTGATGATTCCTGCTTTAACTGCAGAATTGATATAGCCAGAAGAGGGTAGATTTGCGGGAACATCTTTAAATTTAGTCGCTGTCTGCTTACCATCCAATCCGACCGCTTTACTGACCATGATTGCTACTTCTTCACGTGTTACATTTTCATTTGGATTGAATTTAGTGCTATCCGAAATGACTCCTTTTTCAAGTAAGAACATGATTTCTTGATAATACGGGTGTGTTACCGGTACATCGCTGAACGCAGCGAATACTTGCTGTTTTGGAAGAAAACTCAAAAAGAGAAATGCAACTATAATTATTGATAAAAAACGTTTCATAATATCCCCCATTTTCTATTAATTATCTGTATTACATAATTCGATATAATATTGGTAATTCCTTCTATTTTAACTAAAAACAGATAACTATGAGGGAGGATTGTCATAATGCATGCAACCATAGACTTCAATGAACGGGCTGATTTTTAAAATAAGAATTGCTAAAATGAGTAGCTTAAAAAGACTGCTGGTGCGTTAACACCAACAGCCTTAGCAACTACATAGTTCGCTTCACAGGCGGACAGCACAGCGTTCAGTAAACCGCCATTGCTTGCATGCTCCGGCGGTTTACTTTTTTTGTGTAAAAGTAAATGACAGAACGATTATCACATCGATTGATCAACGTAGACGATATGGAATTGGTTTTTGTAGAAGATTCCATCTTTATGGGTATAGCCATCCTTAATTTGTCCATAATATCGCAAAGGGGTGCTTCGAGATACGACTAAGAGAAGGAAGAGAGGAATGTCACACCAAAGGCAATGGTAGTGATGAATACATAGGCACTTCAGGATACTCCACTTGACACTACGGTTAGTGGTTAAACATCTCTGAGGGTAAGGAAAAGTGTCATTAGCAAGAAACCTTTTCTCAACATTGGCAAAGCGGACCTACAGCCTTTTGGCTACATTATTTCAAAAAAATGAAAGGCGTGATGATGTGTGGTTATTGCTGCTTATGTCATCAGTAAAGAAGGGAAACCACTCGACCCGACAAAACGTTTTGGTCGTGTGCGTTGGTTATTAAAAAGAAATGAAGCGAAAGTGGTTTCTAGAAAACCGTTTACTATTCAATTATTAATTGATACAACGACATATCACAAGAATTATACATTAGGAGTGGATTCGGGTTATCTTCATGTCGGTTTATCGGTTGTAGATGATTCATCAGAAGTGTTTTCAGCTGAGGTTGCCCTGTTACAAGGACAAGTAGAAAGAAATAAAGAACGCGCTTCATATCGTCGTACACGCCGAGGGCGTTTACGTTATCGGAAACCTCGATTCAACAATCGAAAAATCGAACAAGGTTGGTTTGCACCATCAATTCAACATAAGTTAGATTCTCATGTGCGTATCATTAACAAAGTAAAACAAATTCTACCGATTTCGAAAACGGTTATTGAGGTTGCTAATTTCGATACACAAAAGATTTTAAATCCTGAAATCGAAGGTTTAGCTTATCAAGAAGGTTGTCAAAAAGACTTTTACAATTTACGAGAATATATTCTACATCGTGATAACCACCGATGTCAGAACCCAGATTGTAAAAACAAGGACAAGCAACCGATTCTAGAATTACATCATATTATTTATAGAAGTAATGGTGGAACAGATACGCCTAACAATTTAATTACAATTTGTTCGCAGTGCCATACACCAAAGAACCACAAAGGTTTCTTATCGACGTGGCGACCTAAAATCAAACCGTTAAAAGGTGCTACTTTTATGTCTTCTGTTCGTTGGCGACTAAAAGATGTACTTGAAGCTGAGCATACATATGGTTATCAAACGAAGTCTACTCGCATTGCAGAAAAAATCGAAAAAAGCCATGCGAACGATGCGTTTGTGATTGCTGGAGGCAAAGCATTTTTCAAACGAACCACAAAATTCGTTGTTCAACAAGTGCGTCGTAATAATCGTTCATTAAGAAAGTTTTACGATGCTAAATACATTGATGCACGTACAGGTGAAAAGGCTTCGGGACAAGACCTTTTTAGTGGTCGACGAACACGAAACAAAACCAAAAACGAGGAAAACCTTCGCGTTTTCCGTAAGGAAAAATTAAAAAAAGGTTATTATTCGTACCGACGTTGCCGCTATCCTTTTCAACCGAATGACTTGGTAAAAATAGATGGGAACTATGCAGTTGTAGCGGGTTCTAAAAGCTACGGGGCATATGTCAAATTGAAAAATGTAAAGAAAGACGCGAAGGCGAGTCTTTTAACACTTGTAAAAAGCGGAAAAGGATTTTGCTTTAAGTAAGAATGAACAAAAAACAAAGCCAATTCATCTCATGACTGAAGTCACGAGTGTTCTTGGCTATTTTAATAAATCTCAATCATTTTGGGACAATCTTCGGTTTCCTGTAAAAAGTTATTCATGTTACTCTCTCGGTGCTAAACACCCTTGTTATTTGTGGAAATTCTAAGCCACTTGTTCTTGTTTACTCGTTTTTTCTTTCTCGCCAATAGGGATCGGTGCAGACAGTCCACTAGAGACACGTCAAAATCCTCATTTAAAGCGGAAGCGGTCTTTTGAATGATGCTACCGTACTTTAGTCAACAACTCACGACTAAAGTCGCAAGCTTGGAAAAGTAGATTAGAGTCGTAGAACTTCGGTTCTGGTTGAATAGCCTAAGTGCTTCGCGCACTACGTTGGATAAGAATGCATAGGTACTTCAGGATACTCCACTCGTCCTGAACACTACGGTTAGTGGTTAAACATCTCTGAGAGTAAGGAGAAGTGTCATTAGCAAGAAACCTTTTCTCAACATTGGCAAAGTGGACCTACAGCCTTTCGGCTGCGTTATTTCGAAAGAAATGAAAAAACTGAGGAGTCTAAGATAGTCCTCCAATACGGAGTTTCTAACATCTTATCAATAAATCGTTCACATATGAAGCACTCCTAAGTTATGACTAGGGACCAAAATGAAACCACTGTTCAAATTATTAAACAGTGGTTTAAATATTGTTATTTTTAAAGATAAAAAGGTTGGTTCTTCCTCTTTTGTAGTCCTACTAGATGGGTTAACTCTAGATTTTTAATAGGTTCATTGACAAGTTGCATGTATTGTAGGCTAGTGAGCCATATATTTTTGCCATGATAGGATCTAATGATATCGTTCTCTTGGCTTTCTTGGTCCCGATATATTACGAATAAGTGAATTGGTACCTCATCATATAAATACCCTAAGTTTGAAAGCTGCTTTTCAAGAGAGGCGGCGGTTTGATATGTCTTCACGGACCCCTCTAATCCTGCTATAGAGATTACATAGCGGGTATCTTTTTGCTTCTTGAAAAGATGGAATGTTTGGAATCCAATTTTATTAGCCGAAAACGATCTGACAGTAGAAAAAGAGTATTGTTTAAAATCTTCCTCATTTTTTTGTTCAAGGATAAGTTGAAAGTTTCGTGGCAGTAAATACTTGTATCCGGCCTCTTCATCAACAAATCTGAGTAAATCTCCTATTCGCTCTTTCAATCGATCAAATGCCAATACATAGACCTCAAGGTTTGGATGCCATTGTGTAAAATATGGCATCCATCCTTTAAGTTCAAAAATGACATCTCGAGTATTCTTTCTAACTTGATTTGTAACTGAAAAGATAACGATACAGTGTTTATCTTCTCGAACGGATTCACGTGCAAATAGATTAAGGATATTTGTAAAAACACCTTCCATGTTTGTGTTCCTATGTATAGGTGCGTTTAGAATTAAGAGAATAAGTTGATCTTCACTTTCAAATACCCAGGCATCGGAGAAAATTTTATTCCCTTTTGTACTCCGTAAAATAGATAGCCAATGGTCTCTAAATTTAGCATATAGAATTTTAGCACCACATCGAATGCTATTTAAATAAATATCGTTTGCCAATGTAGATAGGATAATTTCATTAGAAGATGGTATGGATTGTTTTTTTGCCTCTTCTTCAATCTTATCTAGATCATATGAGCCCAAATGAAAGAATTCTTGCAATAAATACAATCCATTTTCTCCAAGTTTGTAATAGTACACTGTGTGTGTAAAATGATTAATTGTAACGGACTCTTCTAGACGGACTAGGATGTGATAATCCACAAATTTTTTTATTCGATTACTGATTGTTGTACTACTGAAAGACGGATTAACAATTCCTTTAAACAAATCATGTAATATAAAACTATTAACCGTGCCGTGTATAGTTAATTGCTGTAAGATCCTCAATTCTTCATGTTTAAGTTCTATATATTTTCTAGAAGATATTTGTAGACGGTATCTTTCTTTGTTTAGATAAAATTCCATGTCATTCCTCCATTAATCATTCTTGTGTAAAGGGGCCTTTCAATTTGAACATCTGAGGTAAACTATTGGTTTGTTGCCATGTTATTAAATCGGTCTTATATACTTTGTATAATGGATTAATTCCTAAAATATCCTCCTCCGACTCCGAATAACTACCATACACCAGCACAAGGACTGCTTCTGAATTTATTAGCTTTGTATTGATATCAGCAATTACTTGATAGACGATTTTTATTAAACTATAACTTTTCAAGCTTCCTTCTAAGATAAAGTATGGAAAAAGGTATTGTGTCTTTTGATAAAGGGTTAGTTTTAACATTGGTAGAACTAGAAAGTAATGTTGTACGTCTAAAAATTCAAATGGTATTTCATCTATCTCATGAATTTGTTCAACAAGTAAACTTTCCTTTGAACTCAATACTTTTTCGGCTAAATTAAGCCACTGACAGACTAGTTCATATTGCTTTCCATCGTCTATTTCTTTATTCGTTAATAACTTAAGGACTAGACTAGGTACACGTTTTGCCGATAAGACATAACTTGAAAAGTTTAGGGAAATACTCTCAAGGTTTTGCTTTAGAGAAGCGACGCGCTTAGAACGGTTTTGTCTTTTATTTTTCTGTACGACATCAATACTGGCATCTAAAACGGCAAATATAAGTGACATGGTGTACCCATTCTTCTCTAGAAAATTTGTATTGAGACGGTTATATCTTTCAACTTTTTTTTCAATCATTTTTTGATCTTGACTACCTGTATCGAGTTCAATAAAAATAAAATGCTTTCCCTGCAAAAAAATCCAGTCTGGAATAGCGAGATTTAAACCTCGGATTCCTATTTCCTCTCCCTTGGGGGTAACGATCACCCCTTCTACCCCCCTCATATGAATGAAATCAACAATCGATTTAGATACACACTCGAGATATATTTGGTTTGCTAAAATTGAGATTGCATCTGTATGCAAACTAGGTAAACCAGTTTTTCTTGATGCTCTAAAAATCTTGAAATTCTCCTGTGTATTCTCTATATGATTTGTCGATACAAGACAGCGGTATGCTCTTAAACCTAATTTATAATAGTACCTGGGGACTTCAGCTCGCGTTACACTAATGTTTACTGTCACACGATCTAATAATTTCGCCTCCACTAAACGTCTAAGACGATTACTTATTGCATTACTATTTAATATTTTTCCAGCTGATTGACTGAGGAATAGATGTATGGATTTTGAATGCATTATTCGATGGATCATTAATTGCTTTAATAAAGATACTTCCGAGTCCTTTAACGCAATCCTTTTCCCTTTTCCCACCTGATAAAGAATTTCTGTTTGTTTTATAATTTTTCTCTCCTCTCACATCAAAAAAACCCCACTAAAAGAACGAGATTAGTTTCTCGTTTTTTAGCAGGGTATTCCTGTTTGTTTAAATTTAATTACTTTGAGTATATCATTTTTCAAGATATATTCCTATTGTTTGTTTAATGCAGTACAAAATAATAGGAAATGTATACGTTACTTATACTTTTAAATCTGGCTGTTTCTGTTGTACTTCTTATGCATTTACCTATGTTTCCACTCACACCGATAATCTAATATATGTGCCCACTCACATAGGAGGTTATTTTGTTGTATATGACTCCACTCATAGTGAACTACAATCATCAATAGATTGTTCATATATTAACCACTCCTAAGTTATGGCTGGAACATAATGAAACCACTGTTCAATTTATTGAACAGTGGTTTCATTCCCAAGTAAAATGGGTGCTTATCCAGAGGTTAAAGATATAAAGTTTTTTAATTCTAATTTTCCTCTTGCATAAATTCAGTCATAAAATTAAATTGTTTTTGTTGACGATCTGTTAAATTTGATTGGACATATGATTCAATAAGTTCATCAAGAATTGCATAGGTCTTGTTTTCGTCCATAAACTTCCCTAATATATTAATTTTTGTATGTATATCTAGAGGAACTTTTATAGATTTTACGGCATTACTTTTACCTACTCTTGCTTTTACTCCTTGATCACCTATTTTACTTTCTTTAGCCTTCATCGGCTTTTCATTCTCAATCGGTTTAACGATTTTCTTTTCTTCAGGTTGGGAATACTTAAATGGGTTGGGATCATTGAATTTAATAGGTGCTGGTCTTTGAAGAGTATTTTTCTTCTTAATAAGGCCACCCTTTGTATTGTTGTCTGAGGATATATTACTCATATTTACCATGCTCCTCAAAATAGTCGAGTTTTTCTTCCATTTCTTTAACTACGTCTATAAATATTTTATGTGCTTTCGCATCATGTTGATCAGCATTCGCTATCCCCGTAACATCCCATGCCTTTAATCTTTCCAAGTGTTTAATATAATTTTTAAAAACGTTGTCTTCTCCAAATAGCTCTTTAGCTCTCTCTACTGTAGCAATATCTACTCTTCCACCTGGTCTTAAAAGAACGGGTAGGACTCCTAACACTTGAATATCTGCATCATACTCATTAGCCATAAATTGAAGATAGGACAAATATGTTTCTGCACCTTCAAGTGATAATTCTTGTGCTTGAAGAATAATTAGGACATAGTCTGCTGCCATCATTGCATTGTCTGAGTAATCACTGATAGTAGGAGGAACATCAATAAAAATGTAATCATAATCTTCCTTGATTTCTGTTAACAAACTACGTAAATATGTAACTTGACTAATATCTTGATCAAATTTCTTGTATAGAAATTTAGAAAAGTTCTTAAACGACACAGATGCAGGTATTAAATCTAAGTTTTCAGTAACATTCATTATCTTAGAAGTTAAATCACCTTCTTGGAATCCATCCATAATTGAAACATCAATGCTTTCAATTCCAGCAGAACGAGCAATAATCATGCTAGCGTTTGCCTGGGGATCCATATCAATTAATAGAACCTTCTTATTAAATACATGAGAAAGTTCCCAACTAGCCATAACGGCAACTTTTGTTTTTCCTACTCCACCTTTAAAGTTTCCGACAACAATTGTTTTTGCAACCACAGATAACACTCCCTTTTTCTTTTTCGAACTTCTACTTTGCAAATTTCCACTTTCGCAAACTTCTACTTATGTATATTTTATCAAAAGTAGAAGTTTGAAAGTGTCTGAATTTAATTTGTAACATAATTGTAATATTAATCTTTTATATTGCATAGGTGGAAATTTCTACTTTTCTACTTTTGATAGATTACGTATCTTTATCGCACAAGTGGAAATTTCTACTTTTCTACTTTTGATAGATTACGTATCTTTCTCGCACAAGTGGAAATTTCTACTTTTCTACTTTTGATAGATTACGTATCTTTCTCGCATAGGTGGAAATTTATATTTTATTTTTTCTAAGTCCTTGAATTAAAAGAACTTTTATTCTCATCATTCTCGCATGGGTGGAAATTTCTACTTTTCTACTTTTGATGAATTACGTATCTTTCTCGTGCAGGTGGAAATTTCTACTTTTCTACTTTTGATGGATTACATATCTTTCTCGCGCAGGTGGAAATTTCTACTTTTCTACTTTTGATGGATTACGTATCTTTCTCGCATAGGTGGAAATTTCTACTTTTCTACTTTTGATGAATTACGTATCTTTCTCGCATAGGTGGAAATTTCTACTTTAGATTGTTTTGGTGGGGTTTACTTACAAATAGGGAGGTTTACATGAGGATTAAGATAGATTAGGATAAAATTAAAAATTACATAAAGAAAAAGCTACTCCCTTCAGAGACTTTGGCCGGTCCTGGGAATAGCTTTTACTAATCATATTGTATAAACACATAATATAACAAAAACATTCGAATTACAAGATTGTATGTTATGTATAAAGCAATTAGAACTGATTGTGATTAGTAAAAGCTATATACTGTTTTACTCCAAAATAGTAGTTCCCCGAAGTGGTAGCTACTATTTTCTTTATTTTCAGGGGTGAAATGAGATGAAAAAACAGAATGAAATATTTTATGGTTTTAAATTTCATCAACAAGCATTTACTCGTTTACGAGTAGAGATCCACGATGCTGTTGGTAAAGATGACTATCAACCATTACAAGCATCCGAAGTAGCCGTATATGTGCTATATCATAGTCTTTGTGATGAATACGGAAGAATCTTAGAGAAAACACATAGTTTTCGGAGACTTGCAAAAGAGTATGGTCTCAATGCCTCCACGATTTGTATCGCTCATCATAGTTTAATCAAACGTGGGCTATTAAATGAAGCTTGGATCAATGGACAAGCCTTTATCGAAATTAGTCATTATGCAGCTTGGAATACACCAGATTCAGAAATTGCTTTGAAAAACGACAACAATTTGAATTATTTTAAGGTACCAATCCCCTTTTTATATTCTCTTAAGGAATTCATAAGAGCTAGAGATGTAGAAGGATTGGTTTTCAATCTTAAAATCCTTAATCAAAGTTTCCGTAATGAATCGATTCGCTCAGCTAAAAAAACGGAATTATTACAAGATACACTTAAGCTAAAAGCACGTAAGACAAATAGAACGCTAGACAAATACCTTTCCCGTCTAAGAAAAGTTTTTAACATTGATGTGGTAAAGGGTGCAAACAACGCGGTCAAATATGTATTCTCCTTAGTAGCCGATTGCTTTAAAGAGATGCAAGAAGCACCATCTTACGTAGCAAGACAACAAAAAATAAGAAAAGATATCACTCATCAATTTACTACCAGCGGACTTACATATAACCAAAAGGATATGAGAGATGTGTTTTATGCTATTAAAGCAGAAGTGCTCGATGTAGTGGAACCATTCTATTCTAACAACGTGGATCGCCAGCTATTAAGAGAAATAGAACGTTTCTCCATACTGGTTTATCGCGAATCAATGGAGAATTTAATGAATGGTAAGAATATAAAAAGCGTTGGAGCATACTTCCGTAAATTACTTCGTGATAACATGAAACGCTACCTGGCGTACGAAATGCAACCAGCTACATTCTCAAGATTCTTGTCCTATATCAAATTATGGGGGATAAAAATGAACTTCTCTTTTGAAGATGTTCTTGCCCTTCAAAGTAAATAGCGTCTAGTTACTCTATAAAAAAACAGTCTTTTAAAGCCTTTGTCGTAAAAAAACCTATTCGGCAAGGGCTATTTGTCGTTCCCTAAAAATAATTTATGCTATATTAATAGAAAATTTAGTCCACAAAACTAACGTAAAATTAACGACAGCCACTTTATCTCCCCTTTTAATGTATTTGCATTTATTTAATCCGTTCATTTCGATTGTGGACAAATAGACAAATGTTCATTACTACAGAGGATAAAAAAATCTGTTCATTTCAAGCACACTAAATCAGTGAATAATTCATTTCAAGCATCTCAAGAATGAATGAAAATTCCGCTCAAACATTGAAACTGTTACGTTCTTTTCTCTATTTTTATCCACATAATTTTTTCCATATTCTTTTATGATCTTATATTTCTTTATGATAATTTATACTCTTTTAATGAATTAATACTATATATATGATTCTTCCTAAAAATATTATAATTTTAAAAATACGATGCAGATTTTTACTTATTTTTATATCTCTTTTTAAATGAAGCAACAAGTTCATTAGCCTAGAAAAGGAGTGTCTCGTGCAGAGATCCTCCTATATCCCAAATGCTTCACTTTTTTCACTCGATTGGCGATGCAATCGCTTAAATTACTAACTCATATAACTACCAGCTCCGTGATATAATAAAGGACCAATTTTAAAGGTGATATATAATTTGAATACTATATTAGATATGTTGAATTTCTTTCTTATCAGCATGTTAGGTAGTATCGTAGGAACAATGATTGTAATGCTTATGTTCTTGGATAATATCGTAAAAACTCTTGCAGCCAAAGCCTCTGAAGGAATGGGCCATGGAATTGCAAAAGGGATTGATGACTACCACAGTAAGCAAAAGAAAAAATATGAGAACTAATTCTAATTCTTCTTCTAATTGATAAAATAAGCTTTTATATCTTATACTAAAAGTGTTCAATTCAAAGGCGAACAGCATAATGGAGTAGTAAACCGTCCAATCGCTGGTAGGCTAAGGGCGGTTTACTTTTTGTTTTTTAAACACCCTTTAGGTATACTTCCGCAAGATCTATACGTTCTTTCCTATGACCTAAGCATTCCGCACCTTATCCATCACTCCCACCGCTTTTCGATATAGAGGATGTTCTTCCTTTGTTATCTTAAGGTCTTTACGGTATCCAACCACACGATTCTCTAATATCCGTTGGATTATCTCACGACTTTCCTTTGCAATTCCTCGTTGTAGCAACTCATTCCTCAGCACCTCTCTGGCATACGCATACAAAAAGAATTGGACCCCTTCATTTCAGCCCGATTTTCAACCAATTTCAGCGTGTTATAGCGTACGGGGAGACATAGGCATCTTTTCCTTTCCCTCTATCAACTCACGCATTCTCACTTCAAATTCGGACCTACATGACGATATTCTGCCCCTTCCAGCCCTTGTCACCTTTTGTGCCGTATTTAAATCTGTTTTCTCTGCCGAGGTCACCCAAAAGAACTTTACCTTCCTTCTCAACGATGTGAGCCACTGATATTCACGGCCTAGCATCTCTCAACCGAAGACCGAATGCCTGCTGCAGAGCAGTCACGACCTTTGCATTTGTAGAAAGTTTTTCACGAAACCTTTCACTTCCTCTGCTAAATTGGAACGATCCTTTAGTTCAGGCATCACCTCACGCCGATAAAACTTTTGTTCATCTGTACACTCATCTAGTAATTTGTCATCAAAACGATAAGCGGCTGCAACAACAGACTGCACCTATCTATGTTTTGTCCCCTTTCCAGGCGGAATATCTTAAATTGCGTAAGCAATTCGCACACGTCAGTAGAACTTATAAGTGAGCCCGTATCTCTTTCGTTCTAAGGGAATCATTAAATCTACTTGCTATATCCCACTTAGATTAAGAGCATTCAATAATAATGGTCTACAAGTGATGAGTGACCCATAAGTGGTCCACATATGTATCTTTACTTCTAGTGTTTTTAAAAAAGCAATGAGCCATAAGTAGATTAATTTCTACAAATAGAAGGGAAATGATTAATCACTAAAGAATAAGTGATTTATTAAGAGTAAATCATTCGTGAAAACAGTATAAGAGGGGTGTGAGGATGTTAGAGACAAGGGGATACTGGCAAATTACAGAGTTTAGTTTTGAAGTCAAAGAGGCGTATAACAAGCAATATCAAGAGAATGAGACCATCCATTTTAATACGATAGATAAATGGTTCAAAGAATTGGAACAAAAGGGCCTTCATTACATACAAAGGGCTGCTGATAAAAAGGTATATGATGAACTTGATTTAGAAATTGCTGTTTTTATCATGAAGATGCGGAAAGACAAATGGCAACTAGAACCGATCATGAATTTATTGTCCCAACGATTTGAATTACGGCAGTTCCCTGAATCAGATATCGTTCTGGAACAGTCGAGTATTGATGAAGGAAAGATTCTAGCTCAAATGAATCAGCAATTAAAAAAGATAGAGGCATCGTTGATTATTCAATTTGAAGATAGATTGAACGAACAAATCAAAATTCAGCGTGAGGAACTGGAGAAGGATTTGCTGAGAAGACTTCCTTCACCTAAGACGCCAGAAGAATTAAGGGCTGAAAAAACGGATCACTTCATTTCAAGTATGCGACTCCGTTATAAATTAGAGGATGAAGCAATAGTAGAATGGGGTAAGTTGCCAGAAAAAGAAAGAACTATTAAAGCAGGCTTCATTTTTAAAAGAATTGAAGAAGATTGGGCAAAAAGAGACCAATTTATCCGTACCTATGTCCAAAACAAGTTAGATGAGATGGAATAGAAGTTTATTGATTATCCTACTTATATTGATGTCCAATTCTAAATTCTATCTGTGAATTTTGATACTAAAAACCAAAAAATTAACTATATTAAGGGGGGACTTAACATAGACAACAAACGTCTAAAGGATATGCTTACTTGTGAGGAACGGGCTAAGGTTGATTTATACATGATTAAGATAGATTATGCTCAAAGCATTATTGCAGCCAAGTTTTATGGATGGAGAGCACGAGTAATATTGGATAAAGCTATTAAACGTATTCGTCAAGAATTTAAAGAAACAAAAAAGAAAGATGTACTAAAATGCTAGGAATCATTGCTGTGATAGGATTTTCATCAAACTGCATAGATTGCGTGTGAAAAAAGTTCCATCATAAAAGCGACATACGTTGATTTAATAGTGTTTAAAACTCTTATTGTTTTAAAGTAATATCCATTACCTTTGTTTATTAACGAAATTATAATTTCTGAGATAACTAAATGCTAATCTTATTTAAAGGAAAGTTCCCAAAGACTAGTCTGCTATGGGAGCTTTAACTTTGTAAATCTGCATTCTTTTCCCTTAATAAAACATTTATTGTATTATTGAGGAAAGGAGTTGAACATTATGAAATCACAACGTTTCTACACTATTTATGAAACATTTGATGTATTAAGAGCTTGCAAAATTACGAGCAATATTGAATCTGTACGTAGATGGCTACGACAAGGGAAGATAGAAGGGATTGCACCGACATCACGAAAAGAGGGCTGGAAGGTCACACAAGAAGCCCTAGACCGTTTTTTAGCCGAACGATTACCTGATGGCATAACGTTCCCCTATGCTGAAGAACCCACCACATCAAATGCAACAAATGATGTAAAAGAAAACAATGAAACAATTGTTGTGTTAAATGAGGAAGAAATACGAGCAAAGATGTGGTATCAAATCACCCGCAAGAATATTTGGGAAGGATATATAGAGATTAAAAAAACTGCCCTTAAACAAGCAGCTGAGCATCGTCATTATTCCCCAGCGCTCATGGAGGAAGTTTGGGAGCGTTGTATCGCTAATAGCAGTGCCTATAAACAGCCACGTATCTCCTATTTGCTCGATGCATTTAGTTTTGAAGGACAACGCTTAAAATTTGATATAGCATTCGAAAGCAAAGAAGAACAAGTAATTTACGCGATTTGTGAGTACGTAAAAAATAACTAGAGATAGTGTGTTACTTGTTATATTTGAGAGGGGAAAATCCCATTTTATCAGGGTTTTATGCACCAGGTACCAAAAATGTTATAGTTCATAAAAGTGTAATTAAACAAAAAAACGACTAAGAAAGAAATTAAAATCGCACTAGGACGAATATTTGTGGTAGTTGAGCGAGAACTTTTAAGTAGCAATGGGCAAACTATTGAAAGTGAGGGAGTAGCTGCAAGTACTCCTCTTAAAGATGATTTATTACATAAAAAATTAAAGAGTCTGTTTTTAAAGAAAACCCGATCCAGTCGCAGAGTATAAATTAGAATATCAGCTATGCGATAATGAATAGAGCTTTATGTGTTTTTTTCAAGGTAGTGTAATTTCAATTCTTTAGGTGGACGAGCTGCTCGTATTCGTCTAAATATAATTGGGGTCAGGTAAATGACAAAACCGGCTATTAACAAATTTAAAATTAGCATTAAATAGTCGTTCCATCCATTAAGATTTGAAAACTCTATTTGCCCTATAGATAGAGCAAAGAAGGCCACATAACAATAATGTACAATATTAGTTATCATATATATATTTGAAACACACCCTCTAGATTTTATGAGTTTAGGGAAATGAATTACATCTTTCTTTTGCTTTATTTGAAGAGACCAATATGACTTAGAACTTTTTGTTTTTACCATCAAAGTAAATCCCTCGTCAGGTCTCAAAAAATCAAATTCTAGTTTTATATTTTTATAGTTTTGATACATTTCGACTTCAACATAATTACTTGTAATGTCGGAAACTTCAGCGTACTCAACATAATTATCCTCAAAATAAATTGTTAAACAGCCTGTGTCATTGATTATGTCATTTTTATAAATAGTATTATTACCAGCATTCCAAATATAGTAATAACAAATATCTTTGTTAGAAAATGTGTTATCTACACCAACTAGAACTTCATAATTCTTTTTCGATTCTTTATAAAAGTAATAACTATATATAAACCCTAAAAAAAACAAAATCAGAGAACTTATCATCCAAAACAACACATCCCATTTTTTACTTTTATTCTATATTACACCATATATTAGCTGGACTCATAAATTAAAATTAACCATCGTTTTTTATACGGAATAAAAAGACCCTCTAAATCAACATTTAGAAGGTCTTTTTTTATTGTTTTTGTCTAAATACTCGTCTAATTTTACAAAAAACGTATGAGAAATTAGACGATTAGGGGGGAAGGATGGCTAGAGTTATTGGATATGCAAGAGTAATTATGGAAGATCAAAATCCAGATATGCAGCTACAGGCAATCGAAAAGTATGCTGCAGAGAAGGGATTAGATCTTGTCATGTACGTAGAAAAAATATCAACTCGAAAAATTGAGAGCGTAGAATTAGATAATGCTATGAAGGCGGCAGCTAAAGGAGGTGTCTTTGTCTTTTATAAGCTAGAACGTCTGGCTAGAAGTACTAAAGAACTTTACGAGCTGACAGAGCAATTAAAGAAAAAGGGAGTCGAATTCGTTAGTATCCAGGACAATTTTGATACGACAACCCCAACTGGCAAAGCAATGTTCGGGATGTTAGCTGTATTTGCAGAGTTTGAACGAGATATCATTCAACAACGCACATTGGCTGGTCTGGAAGCTGCGCGTAGGCGTGGAATAATTGGCGGACGACCTAAGGTAGATGAGAAGACTAGAAAACGTGTGATAGTCCTTTTTCAGGCTAATGAAAGCGCAACTGACATTGCTAAAGAGTACGGGATAAGTAGGGCGACCGTATATAACATTGTTAAAGAGTTAAAAGAAAAGAATAATATATCTCGTTGAAGTTATAAGATAGAAAAACTAGCATTTTTGCTAATTTTTTTATCTTAGTATCTATGTCCATGTACCGTAGACACAACCCAGGTAATTATTTACAATTGATTTTGTAAAACCCATTAGCAATAAGGGGTTAACTGACCTTAGGAGGGATTACGTGTTCGTTAGTAAAAAAAAATATAATGATGCATTATTAAAAATAAGCGAATTAGAGCAAAGTAATTCTGAAAAAATGAAAGAATTAAGTTCTAAAGAGGACACTTTAGTTAAATTAACAAATAAATACGAAGAAATATTAAAAGAAAATAGTGAGGTTAAGTCAGAACTCGAAGCACTTATTCACTCTGAAGTATCTAGTAAAAATGCATTACTTTTAGCTTTGAATGAAGAATTATCATCGATGGAAGTAAAAGTACAAAGTAAATCTAACCTTATTTTGCAGCTAGATGCAGATATAAAAAAGCTAGAAGATGAAAGTCAAAGTTATAAAAATGCTAATATCGAATTGCAAAATGAATACAATAGGATATCGCTCGAAGTAGAGAGGATAGGTAAAGAAAAATACCAACGGGCAACATCTCATGAACAACAACTACTTCAAGAATTAAACGAAAAAATAAAAGTACAGACAGAAGAATTTAACCAAAACAGCAGTAAACTCGAACATTTAGAGAAGCACTTAAAGAATAGAGAAGCTGTGCTCCAAGAGTACATAAAAGTAAAGAAATCTCTTGTTCTCGCTAGAGATGAAAAAAAACTTCAAGAAGTAGCATTTTATAAAAATATTTTTCCCTTTAACACAACAGAGCAATTTAAAAGTAAATTAGAACAAAATAATCAACGTCAAAAAGATATGATAAAAGACAAAATAGCCGTCCATGTGGAAACAACTTGGCAAGTAAATGGCAGTATCAGAGAAGGAAGGAAGATGACTAATCAAAATATCAAGTCGATGATTCGCTCATACAACACAGAGTGTGATAATGCAATTTCATCGCTTAAATACTCCAACTTTGAAAGTATAAAAAACAGGATAAAAAAATCTTTTGCCACAATTAATAAATTAAATGATTCCAATGGATTGTCTATAGATCAAGAATTTCACAGACTGAAGATAGAAGAATTAACTCTAATCCATGAATTGGAAATTTTTGAACAGAACGAAAAAGAAAAATTAAGGGTTCTGAGGGAAGAAGAAAGAGAAAGAAAAAAAGTTGAGCAAGAGATAAGAGATAAACTATTAGAATTAAGTCTGCATGAGAAACAGATAGAAAAAGATTTAAATCGTTTGAATAAAGAATTTGCAAAATCGAAGGGAGAAAATCGAATTCTCCTAAATAAGATTAAAGAATTAGAGGATTCTTTATCCTTGGTTTATAAAAAAATGGAGGAAGTGCATCATAGACATTTAGTGGGGAAATCAGGGTATGTTTACATTATTTCGAATATAGGTGCCTTTGGAGAAAATGTATATAAGATAGGCATGACTAGGAGGTTAGAGCCTCTGGATCGAATCAAAGAACTGAGCGGAGCCTCAGTGCCATTTGAATACGATGTTCATGCTATGATACTGACTGATGATGCTCCAAGTCTAGAAAACCATTTGCATACAGTTTTTAGCTCTAGTCGTGTGAACTTAATTAATAACCGGAAAGAATTCTTCAATGTAAATCTAGAGGATATAAAAAAAGAAGTCTTTTCACTAATAGGAAAAGATGTTATTTTTATCGATTCTCATGATGCAACACAATACTACCAAACTTTGTCTATTAAAGATGCGTTTAATAATACAGAAAGTGAAGATACATTTTTGTTGTTTAACTGAATAAATACAATTCTAATGTATACAAGTGGAAATTGAAGGTACCTTTAAGGGAAGTAAAAACCGATACTCTCCATAGAGTATCGGTTTTTACACTTTAATGTAGTTTTGTAATAAAGAGCTTAAAGATAAATAGTTGTAAGGAAGCTTAATGACGATAGATATAGGTAGAAAACAAAGGATTTTTTAGGCTACGTGTGTCATTAGAGCAGTCCAAGAAAAATCTCCAGGTAATTCAAAAATATGTGAACTTGATTGAGAAATATGAGCCAAAAACCTCAGAGGAACATGTGATTCACACCTATGTCACACATGGTAGCATTGTAAAAACTGCAGAGGTTTTAAAAAGCCAAGGTCATACCATTGAGAGTGAAGAAGTGGCTGCCATTATCAAAAGTACCCCCCTAAAAGATGATTTATTACATAAAAAAGTAAAGACTCTATATTTAAAGAAAACAAGACCCAGTCGTAGAGGTTATTAAAAGTAAGGATATTAGAATAACAAAAACTAGTTTGGTTATTATTTTCCTAAAAGAATAGAAGACAATGTGGCAATATGTGCCTTATACTATTATGGTAAATAATAGTAAAGATGGTGTGCGTATGGCTATTTTTAAAGGGAGAGAAAATCTATTTGAGATGTTGCAACGCTCTCAAAGATTACAAGATCAAAAGGGGATTGAAGGGGAAATAAGGGTCGGGGATTTATTAGGCAGATTTTTGCCCCCAGATACATATATAATCTCACAACCTGAAATTGGTCGCCTAAATCCTGATTTCTTAGTAGTAAGCCCTGATTTTGGCTTTAGATTAATTGAAGTTAAGAATATAGACATCAGAAACATTGAGGGTGTTTTAACAAATGGTCTTCTGAAGACGAGGTTTGGAGATATAAATCCTTTGTTACAAGTAAAAGCCCACGGGGATGCCTTAAACAACTATTTAGTTTCAAATCATAAAATAAAAGATTCCTATAAAAATATAGGATATTGTATTTTACATCTAGGGTTTTCTAAACAAGAGTTCGAATTGAAGTTTGCAGAACAGATTAGTATGTGGACGTCTGATAGCAAGAGGGATTACTTCAAATTTCATCTGTTTACTGATCAACTCGATAGCAGAATACAAAATTTAATAAAAAATGCCACAAAATTTTATATTCATGAGCATTCTTTGTCTCCGCACAAACAGTTAGAAATAGTGAATAATATTAAAATCTCGAGTAATCAACTCAGTGAAGACGGTTACTTTCATCGGTTTAATGAATATGATGAGAAAATAGACAGTGTGAGTGAAGAAATCAAGCAGATAAAAGATAGCATAAATTATAGAGAGAGTAAGAAAAAAGAGACGTCTTCCCTAAAGATAGTTACTGCGCTACTGTTGTTATTATTAGTTGGTGGAGTTCTTCTAATTACTTTTGATGGGAATACTCAAATCGTACAGAATAGTGGTACGGAAGAAATAGAAAGTGTTATAGAAATGCAAGCAGAGGTAATTAGTTTTTATTTTAACTCCAAAAGCGAAACAAAGTTTTTAGTTTTATCAGATGGAGAGAATGAAATAGAAGCTGTTATTTTTAAAGATACTAAAGTTCCCTATATTAAAGAGGGTAATATATATACATTTTTAGGTTATATGCATTCTTATGATGAGGGTAAAGAAGAATTGAGAATAACGAGTGTCAGGTAAATAAAAGGTATATAGGATATAAGGCGGGTGGTGAAAATGGACATCAAGATTGCTAGGGAATTTCGAAATAATAACGGTCGAGAGTTTGCTGATACTGAATATTTCGATATTTTAAACGAAGAATTAAATCAATTGGTTAAAGATAGAGAATTAAATTATTTAGAAAAAGACCGGGTTTTAAGTTTAAAAACAAATGAGTACGAGATGATTTTACGGCAAAATGATTATCCAGGTTCAAATAAATTGTTGTTATTAAAAAAATATCCACAAATTTTTACTATACATGACTTATTAATAAGCCGAATTCCAACCTTAAAAAAGTATTTTATTTCTATATTACAAAGAGATAGACAAATTTTGGAGAATGGTTTAGAAAAGTTGAATTTAAAATTTGTAATATTTGAGGTATCGACTAATGACATCACGTTGCTTTTATATGTAATTAAAGTAGACGAGACGATAGATTTGAAAGTCTGGATAAAGGAATTCTCAAGAAAATATTTAATAGATTTAGGCTTTTATTATTATGCAAATGCAGAGCTAATATGGGGAGAGGCACCTTCGTACCCCTTATATTCGGAACGTTTTATGGAACCTGACATACGCAGTCTAAATCCTACTAAAAGTGGGTTTAGAGAAGATTTAGAACAAGGTTATCGTTCATCATGGGAAGCTAATGTTGCTAGGTGGCTAAAATATTTAAATATAGAATATGGATATGAAGAAGAACTATTTATTACTGAGGCAGGCCCATATATGCCAGACTTCGTCATTCATGCAAATTTAAGCGGTTTTTTATTAGAAGTAAAAGGACGGTTAGATAGGAGAAGTAAAGATTTAGTAGTAGCGTTTACAAGAGAAAAATTTCATGGATACGAATATGAAATTATAGATAGCTCTTTCTATGCTCTTTTACATGAAAAGTATGCTTTGATAATTCCTGATTGGGAGCGCATTGCAGGTAATATTTCTTCTAATATACAAGCAAGAGTAGTGGGTTTGACTGTTGGAACAAGAATAAAAGTCGTTAAAGAACTTAGGGCCTCAGAGAAAGTAACAGTAGTATGGGAAAAAACGAATAAATATGACGCATTTGCAGTGAAAGTCATTAATAAAGAAGGATTGCAAATTGGTTATATTTCTAAGGACTTCTCACCATATTTAGTTTTGAAGATGGAACAAGGATTTAAATTGGAAGCAAAGGTAAAAACTATTGATTTAATCAATAATGTTTTGCATATATCTATTAATTTTGTTGGTGATAATAGGCTATTGGAAGATTTTGAACATAAATTAAAATATTTCGTTAGTAACGAATACACCTAATTTATACATTAGGTTCTTTATATTTTCGCTATTGTCTGTTTACAAAAAGAAGAGAGAACCGCCCCTTCTTTTTAGGGTTGGCTAAGCAACCGTAGTGTATAAAATAACTGTTTTTTATAATTGGCGTTATACAGTTCGCAGTTGCTGGTGAAATCATTAATTGAGAAAAATTAGATTTAATTTGTTGATAAATAAGCTATAAGATGATAGTATATAATTGGAAATGAAATTTTGGACTTTTAAAAGTCATTCGGGTGCAACTCTCGAATTCTCCCCGTCGGAGAGCTTAAATATGAGACGTGAATAAAAGTTGCGATTTAGAAAGCCTTGATTATTTATAATCAAGGCTTTCTTTTGTGAAAGAAAATTAGGAGGTAATAATGCTTACTACTATTGAAGAACTATATACATTGGAAAATAATCCACGAATAAATGATATAACTTTAACTTTGCTAGCAGATTTTTATAAACATTATTTAAACCCGTATAGTTATCAATATAAAATAGTAGATAATTCTACAGAAGAAACAAAAGAGTATCAGATTGAGTTAAGATTTGATACAGAAAATTTTTGCCATCTTTTAGCTATCGAAAAAATAGTTGAACGTGTGAAGAATAAAGAGGAAATTAAAAAATTTAGAGGTGAAGTAGGGTGGGGAAATGTTGTAAACGGGACGATAACGATACTTACATTGAAGGATAAACCTACAAAAGGAGTATTTAAGAATAATAAGGATAAATATGTTTTTTTCTACTTACTACCTAAATTGGTTGAAAATCCGAAAGGCGTGATTTTTGATCCAGCAAAAGTTATAGATGGATCTACAAGAGTAAACTGCGAGATATTATTTTATGATGATTTTAAAAACACCATGGTACATTTAGGAATAAAATATGATGAGAATCTTGGATATTATATACCTCAAACAATATTAGTTGAGAGAGTTACAGAATCTAAAGATGGTCTTAAATTTATAGGCAATCAGCAAGAAATTTTAGTAACTAAGATTGCGAAAAATAACATCTAAACTACTTGAAATAAGATGTAATAAAGTACATATGGAGTCTTAAACAACTTTAAAGCCACCTATCAAAATTATTGATAGGTGGTTATTGCGTTTGCAGGACTAAATTTCAATTGCTGACTAATTAATCTTATGTTCTAGTACCGCCTGAGAATTCTTGTTCTTTTTCATTTGTATCTTTATTTAAATTGTCGTCATGTTCTTCAGTTTTTTTCTCAATATATATATTAGTGTTGTAACCTTCCGTATCAACTTCAATGTTTATATCTTCATGATAATTATGGATATGGATATTAACATTTTGACTCGGATCCCCCTGGATTATACTATGCACAGAGATAAGTAAATTTAAAATTGAAATAATTATTTCCAAGTTTACTAAAACATTAGTATTATCTAAGGTTTTATAACTTAACCTAAATCGCATTAATAAAGACATAAATATATCTTTGTATTTACTCATTAATTCTAATATAGTGACTTCTTCCTTGCTAGTTCCACTTGTATCTAGTGAATCGTCCAAAACCTGTTGGAATATTTCTTCTATATACGCTATACTATCTCCTACATTAAATTCATCACTGTCATTACTTCTTAAGGATTCACTAATTTTTCTAATACTAAAAATTACATCATCCCCTGGAGACCTGAGTGAGTCCGATAATACTCTTTGGCTGGCGAGTATATCATTGATTGGAGACCTGAGTGAGTCCGATAATGCTCTTTGACTGGCGAGTATGTCATTGATTGGAGACCTGAGTGAGTCCGATAATGCTCTTTGGCTGGCGAGTATGTCATTGATTGGAGACCTGAGTGAGTCCGATAATGCTCTTTGGCTGGCGAGTATGTCATTGATTGGAGACCTGAGTGAGTCCGATAATGCTCTTTGACTGGCGAGTATATCATTGATTGGAGACCTGAGTGAGTCCGATAATGCTCTTTGACT
Source organism: Psychrobacillus sp. Z16_25 (assembly GCF_056856695.1). Lineage (NCBI taxonomy): Bacteria > Bacillati > Bacillota > Bacilli > Caryophanales > Bacillaceae > Psychrobacillus > Psychrobacillus sp. Z16_25. The sequence goes on from NZ_JBXEOV010000028.1 coordinate 24,611, forward strand.
GGCGAGTATATCATTGATTGGAGACCTGAGTGA
>NZ_JBXEOV010000029.1:0-23493 GCF_056856695.1 Psychrobacillus sp. Z16_25
TTCCTTCATTACTTCAATTGGTTTTTTCTTTCCACTTGACATAGCAGCCATGATTTTACCGTATGCAGACTCTGGTCCTTTTACTTCAACAAGTAACACACGTTTGTGCTTTTCTGGATTGATCGGTAATAGCTCTTGTTTGTTTTTCACTAATGTAATTGCTTTATCTGAAATTTCAGGAGCAACTGCTTTGTTTGCTTCTGTTCCGATTTTAGCCATTGCTTCTTCTTTCGGCTGTAAAATTTCCGTTTTTGGTTTTCTATGCAAGCCTAGAGATGCTTTTAACCCTAGAATACGAGTTAGTGCCTCTTGAAGTCTTTGCTCTGTGATGATTCCTTTTTTATAACCTTCCATCATCCAGTTGAAATCTTCTTCTGGATCGTTGAAGAATAAGAATAAGTCACAGCCAGCAGCAATAGCTGTTGGAAGCATATCACGGCGCTTCATAGCAGAAGTCATCGCTACCATGTGAGAAGCATCCGTTACGATAACACCATTGAAGTTCAATTTATCTCTTAATAGGTTTTGTAATACGATATTACTTAAACTTGCTGGCGTAGCTAACTCTTCAACAGTCGCATCTGGTTTAAAGTGACGTACATATTCAGGTAAAGCAATGTGTCCGGACATGATAGAAGGCAATCCTGCTTCTATTAATCCTCCGTATACTTTACCGAATGTTTTGTCCCACTCTTCTACTGTTAATGTATTTGGTGCAAAGGATAAGTGATGATCTCTCTCATCTACTCCATCTCCTGGGAAATGCTTAGCAGCTGGAGCTATTCCACTTTCCATGATTCCTCTCATATATTCCAAAGAGTATTCTAATACTTGCTCTGCTCTGCTTGAGTAGCAGCGAGTAGATATTACTGGGTTTCTCCAGTTCATGTCGATATCAACTACTGGTGCAAAACTCCAGTTACAGCCGATAGCAGCAGCCTCTTCTCCAGATACTCTACCCATTTCATAAGCATAATTAGAATCATTTGTGGCACCTATTTTCACTTGGTTCGCTACATATGTACCATCAACACATGCACCGTTTCCGCCAGCTTCCGTGTTTGCAGCAATCAATAAAGGAATCTTGCTGTTTTCTTGTAAGATTTTGTTTTGATCATATACTTGCTCAGCTGTAGCTGGATTGTAACGTACCGCACCAATATGATAAGTATCTAACATTCCTTTTAAATACTCTTCATCACGGCTAGCTCCCATGTTCACAAATAACTGTCCGATTTTTTCCTCAATCGTCATACCAGCAATTGTATCTTCTACCCACTTAATATCTTCATCTGTTAGGTTAAAAGGTTTGGCTTTTAAATTTACCATTACTATTACCTCCATCGAACAATAGTATATATTGGCTCGAATGCAGTTTAACTTTCACATTCGAGCCAATAATCAATTTTTATATTTTCAATTTATGAAGCGTTTGTATTACGTCTTGCTTCCACGTCTTTACTTAATTGAATTGTTTTTTGCTTATTTAAAGGATACATGAATAATAGGACAGCAATGATTCCATAGAAAATACCTGGCACTAATGTACCTAGCATATAAATACCATCTAATACTTCTGGAGATTGCTGACTTAGCGTAGCATCATAGCCAACTGCAGCGATTGCCACACCACCGATACCACCTGCTACTGCCTGTCCTACTTTTCGTGACATGGAAATAACAGAGTAAACAGTTGCGTCTTCTCGTAAGGAAGTTTTAAGCTCGTGATAGTCAATAACATCTGAGATGAACGCCCATGTTACGAAGCCAAAGAAACCTGTACCGAATAAAGCGATGCCCACGAGAATAATGAACGGCATAGTCGCAATACCTTTTAAGAAGAATAATGCAACGTACATAACGGTTGCAAGAATCATACCCGCTATGGAAACTTCTCTCTTACCAAACTTTGCAACTAACGGTTTTACTAGAGGGAAAGCGATAAATGTAGCTGCCATTTGCACTAGTCCCATTAGACTTAGGGCTGTTGCATTACTAAAGTAATCTTTAAACAAGTATGTGTTAACAGCAGAAATTACGAATTGTGTTAACATAGCCATAAGTGATGCAGCTAAAAGCCATAGGAATGGTTTGTTTGTCATTAGGCTCTTCATTGAGCGAAGGAAAGCACCCTTCTCTAATTCTTTTGCTGGTACTGCGATACGTTCAGTGGAAAGCTTGTAGCATCCAATATAGCAAGCTATTGCTAATACACCGAAGATGCACGCAGTCATGAACATACGGTCTGCACTAATTTTGTTGTCTACGAATACGATAACTGGTCCAAGAACGTTGATGACAAGACCTGCTAATGCTGCACCAAAAGTTCTCCATGTTGATAATGTTGTTCTTTCAACTGGATCTGCTGTCATAACGGAAGCCATTGATCCATAAGGGATGTTAACTGTACTGTACAATGTGCCCCAAACAATATACGTAACAAATGCCCATGCTAGATAGAATCCATCTGACATGCCAGGAATTGTTGTGAACATTAAAACGCCCGTGAATACTAATGGGAATGACATACGTAGAATCCAAGGCTTGAATTTACCATGCTTTGTTGCTGGGCGTGTATCAATGAATCGGCCCCACGCTACATCCGCGAATGCGTCCCATAGACGAGCTGCCATAAACATCACACCGACTGTTGCAGCACTGATATGAAAAATATCTGTATAAAATACCATCAAGAATGCACTAGTTAATAAGAAAAAGAAGTCATTACCGAAGTCACCTAGTAAGTAACCAAATTTATCACGCGTACCAAATGGTCGAACTTGTTGATCTGCTGAGAACCCTTGTTCTCTCTTACTCATAACATTTTCCTCCTTAAATTTAAGCTAAATATAAAGCATAGTTTCCTTTTTCAATCTGCCACAACTTGTTATACACTCTTTTATTTTTTGATTTTCAATCGAACAAAAATGTACCGATGACTTGTTTATAGCCCTCGTTTTATTGGAAATTTGATAACGCTTACATTTTGTCTAAAAAGAGCACACGATTAGATTCACATTCTGAAACATATAAGAACAATCCTTAGTTTTACAGATGAAAAAGAAGGATATTGATGATTTAGTAGTTTTGAGAGTATTATTAGGAATCTTTTTAAGAAGTAGTATATAATCGTAAGCTTGTACGCTAATCTCTAGAGATAATGTTTACTTTTCTCCTATACATATGGAGAAAATCCTACAAAATTCTTTTATCAAACTTCGACAATATAACCGTTGCATTTGTTCCAAAGAATTCCCACAAACGCCTTTCCTTCTTAAGCGTTTAAAACCTCCTTGAATAAGAGATTTGTTTCATATCGTGAAACTTAATTTTGTAATATGAAACTAACACTAATTTAAACGCTAATGAGGTTGATGTCAATCGTTATTCTAGTAAAATATAAAGTTGAAAAACTTGAAAATAAATAAATAGATATTCTATTTTATTTTTTCTGAACACAAGAGGTTTTTGTAAGAGGACTAAAGGAAAGATCACGTGTTATAATACTATTACTTAAAAACTTTTTACGTAAATATCCTTGAAGATTAGAAGACATTTTATATACAAAGAAATCTTTTGAAAGGTTTGAAGCTATGAAGGAAACAACAGTACAGTCTGTAGCGCGCAGCTTATCTATTTTAGAAATAGTGGCTGAGCATAACGAGATTAGTTTAACTGAAATCAGCAATCTATCTGGCCTGAATAAAGCAACAGTGCATCGTTTATTATCCACCCTAATAGCAACCGGATATGTAGAGCAGGTCGATAAAAATGGATCCTACCGAATAACATATAAACTTTTTTCAATAGGAAATAAGAGAATTGAAAATATTGATTCTTATAAAATCGCTCGTAGATTTATCAGTGAGTTATCTAATCAAATTGAAGCCACTGTGCATATGGTCGTCCAGGAGGGAATGGAGGTCTTATATATAGATAAAATCTATCCCACGAATAGTAATTCAGGTTTTCTAATGAAATCACAAGTAGGGAAACGAGCACCTATGTATTGCACTGCAGTTGGGAAAGCTCTCCTCTCCGCTCAATCCGATGCCAAAATAGATGAAATATGGGAAGCCTCCACGATTAAACAATTCACTCCTAAAACTATTACAGAACATAAAGATTTCATGAAAGAAATAAACCTTATTCGTTCCCAAGGCTATGCCCTTGATATGGAGGAATATGAATCAGGTGTCGTTTGTATTGGCTGTGAATTTTACAATCATAAAGGGCTTGTAGAAGGGGCTATTAGCAGTTCAATCCCGCTCATGTACTTCCAGGCCAATTCAGATTATTATATCCAACAGGTAAAGAATTGTGCCGCAAACATATCCAAAGCGTTGGGGCATCTACCTGAATAGATATGTTTTGGTAAGCTACCAGTCGGTTAGTCGCACCTAGTCAAACCATATATAGTAACAGCCAGGCACCTCTTTTGATTGACTTACCACTCAATGGAGGTGCCTTTCCTATTGCCAATCAACAAATAAATATGCTACCAACAACTGATTATAGCCAAAATAAAAAAGAGAATTGACCATAATGATCAATCCTCTCATCACTTAATTTTACATAGCTGCAAACCGTCTTAAAGCTATCCTTTTCCTTATTCCAGCATCAAAACCTCGAGTATATCCTCCTCCGTTAAGCTTTCTTGGTCAGATTGAATCACTTCATCAATAAGAGATTTCTTCTTGTGCTGAAGCTGGGTGATTTTTTCCTCTATGGTCCCTCTTGCTACCATGCGAATGACTTGGACTTCCTTTTCTTGCCCCATTCGGTGCGCTCTATCGGCAGCCTGCTGCTCCACAGCCGGGTTCCACCATAAATCATATAGGATAACTGTGTCCGCTCCCGTTAAGTTCAAGCCAGTACCTCCAGCCTTTAAGGAGATCAGGAACAGCTCTTCCTCTCCGCTGTTGAATCTATCACAAAGTGCCACCCGTTCAGCCGGCGGTGTTTGTCCATCCAAATAAAAGTAAGGAACCCCTTCCCGTATTAACTGCTTGCCAATAATAGCAAGCATTTGAGTGAACTGCGAAAAGATTAGAACCCTTCTTCCCGCGAGCCTGCTTTCCCTTAGGATTTCCATTAGCTGCTCCAGCTTAGCAGAGCTTCCCTTATAATCCTCTACAAAGAGTGCAGGATGACAGCATAGCTGGCGAAGTCTCGTTAATCCAGCTAAAAACTTTACTTTATTTCGCCTAAAATCATTTCTTTTTAAGTGCTTGAGTGCATCATGCTTCAACTCTGCTAAATAGGCCGTATATAACTTTTTCTGTTCAAGCAACAGGTCGGAATAAACAACCTTCTCCTTCTTATCTGGCAGCTCCTTCAATACCTCTTCCTTCGTTCTCCTTAAAATAAATGGCCGAACACGCTTTGCGATTTCCTTTCGCTGTAAATCATAAAACTCTCTTCGATTCGGTAATAGTTCTGGAAAGACAATGCGAAAAATAGACCAAAGCTCCGAAGTGGAGTTTTCGATTGGAGTACCCGTCAAAGCAAATCGATGTTTTGCACGTACCTTTCTCACAATCCTTGCCGTCTTTGTATCAGGGTTTTTAACAGCCTGCGCCTCATCAAGAAACATTGTATGGAAGCTTAACTCCTTGTGTAAGGCCTCATCCATGCGTAAAGTTGGATAAGAGGTAATCACAACCTCTGAATGAAGGGCACTCTTCCATTGCTCACTCCTTTCAGCTTTATTCCCAGAAACAACTGTGGCCTGAATATGGGGGGTGAACTTTTCTAGCTCGTTTCGCCAGTTATAGATAAGAGATGCCGGGGATACAATGAGTACCGGCTGTTTACTTTCTCTTATTTCAGGAAGGACAGAATCAATAAAGGCGATACTTTGCAGTGTTTTCCCCAAGCCCATATCATCTGCTAGTATGCCACCAAATTGATAGCTAGCTAATAGCTTTAACCAGCGGTAACCGGTCTTCTGGTAATCATGCAGAATGGGTACCAACGTTTTGGGAAGGGATTCTTCTAATCCACTAGGCTGCTGGAGATTTGTCAGCAGCTTCGCAAATTCTTCCCCAGTCTCCAAGAGCCCTTCGTTATCCATGGAAGCAACATATTGCATCCCTTTTAATAGAGGTACTCTTACCCTTTCTTCTTCTATGGCATCCTCCAAAGAGAGCTTTACTTCCTCCAAGAAATTAGCGAGTGCCAAATACTCAGGTGTCTCCAAGGAAACAAGGTCGCCCCCTGGTATTCGATAAAACTTCTGCTTCTCCTCAATGGCGGTCATTAGCTGCTCGATTTCCTTTTGCGGTATTTCATTAAAATCAAACTGGAACTCTAGCCAATCCGTTCTTTCCCTTACCTCTACCTTGATCTTAGGACCTCGGTACCCTGTGTTTACTCGAATTTTGACTGCTGTAGAGGCATAGACCTTCACCCACTTTTCCATGTTCGGAAGCACATGATAGAGAAAATGGTATTCTGCTTCCTCGTCGTAAAGGAAGAATCCTCCCGGTGTTTGAGTGAAAGAATTCTCGCGGAGTAGCTCTAGAAACTCCCGCTCCTTTTCTCTTTGACGTCTAATACCAGGTAAGTGTATAGGGTCTTCCTCTGTTTCTTCAGCAGGATTAAGCATCATATGACCATAGTGAAACTCGACACCTGCAAGCAGCTTATTTTTCACTCGGTCCAAGAACAGCTTAACCGTAAGGGGCGTTTCGTTCAGCCTAGAAGATATCGAATCGGAAATTTTAACTTTACCTAGTCTCATCAAGCCAGAGATTACCTTATTCATGAAATCGTCTATTTGATTTTCCCTTATCGTAAGCATTGCCTTTTCTGCTGTCTCGACCATCGCCTTTAGCTCTACCAACCGGACTGCATCTTGCTTAGGAAGCCGGAACCATTCCCCTCTCGAGTACGCACCGTTATAAGCCGGAAAAACGATCAGCTCATCAAGTCCCTTCATACGTAGCTGGTAACTATCCTCTCCCTCTTCCCCAAAGGTAAAGCTAATCGGTAGCTCCTGACCAAATCGGATGTCCGGATAAAAACGTCCCGCTTGTTTGAATTGAACAAATGGTGCCTTGACCAGTAGCGGAAGTAAATGCTCCCAATCAGCAGGAGTGATAGGAATCTTGTTTCCATCGCTCCCTCTCCAGCATTTTAATAATAGCTGAAGAACCTCATCTGTTTCCCTTGGAAAGCTATAGATTTCGGGTGTATAGGTAAAGCCGGGTCCGAATTCGTATGGCTCTGCAGCTTGAAGTGCTTGAAAGAAATGGGCAACGTCTTCAATCGGATAAAACAAATTCGACCCTATGCCAAGCTCGATACTGATACTGTGCTCTCCTTCCCGAACTTGTATAGGGTGACAGGTGAACTCTAAGTCAAGCTGCTTCCGACGGTCAAAGTGAGTATGTCTACCGGTTGTATGCAGGGTTTTCTGATCGAATAAATTCATCATACGCGTTGTCAGGAAATCGTCCATTTGCTGATAGTCCTCTATTGCAAATAAGACAGCGGCCACATGCTGACAATACGTCTTCACAAAGCCCACAGGAGGACAAGAACAAGTCGCTACTATTTGCCCTTTAGGTCCATCTTGTACCTTCACGTCGAATTCCTCACCGGCAAGGACCGTTGCTTGCACCACCGCATGCTCATTAGAAATGGAGCGAAGGATTACTTTGCCGGCTTGAAAGTAGCTCTTTCCCTTTTTAGCTGCTGTGACGCCACAAACCTCTTTTATCTTTGCTTCATTAATCGATAATTTCATCCTTCTAACCCTTTCTCCCGTTCCTTTTATACGTTATCTTAATTGTAACAAACGAGGAGGCATCATATGAAGTTTATAGAATTCGGCATTGGGAACACTTGGCTTATTCGGACCGAAATAGAATACGAAGATGGATCAGAAGTTGAAGAAAGAGGGATAGTCGGACCTATTCGCCTCCAATCGTTCTATATAAGAATTTGGATAGGTAAAACAGTCTGGATACTTGATACAAAGCAAGGCGTGAAAAGATACAAGAAGAATCGGAAGGCCTTTAAGGTTATTTTGGGGATTATGAGTTTATAAGATCTCCTTTACCCCCTTCAAGATTAAAGCAATATATTTTTATTAATAAATGAACTTTTTACATACCCCACGACTCTTATAAGTGAAAAGGTGAGGTGAAGAAATGAGGCAGCTCGTTAAAAAGGCACAGCGCGGAAACAAGAATGCGTTGGTGGAGCTGGTGATGAACCAGCAGCATGATTATTATAGGCTTGCTTATACGTATGTAGAAAACGAACATGACGCAATGGATGCGCTAGAGAATATGATTGTCATTTTATATGAAAAAATCGATCAGCTCAAAAATCCTGAATCCTTTTATTCATGGAGTAAAACGATTTTGGTGAATGAATGCCGTGCTATATTACGAAAGCGAAAAAATATAAGCTTCTTAGAGGATGAAGAATTCATGGAAGATACTTCAGACCCTTACGAGCTACATCATACAAAGCTCGAGCTCTTGTCCAGTTTAGAGGTTTTAAGTCCGGTACAAAAAGAGGCAATACAATTGAAATATTTCCTCGACTATGACTATCAAACAATCGCCAGTCTTACGAATGTCTCTGTAGGCACAGTGAAGTCACGTGTATTTTCGGCGTTAGGTAAGCTTCGACAACATTTCGGAGGTGAACAGCATGAATGAGCTAGAAAAAAAACAGGAAGAAATACGTAATCTTCTGGCCCCCCCACAGCTTGAGGAACGATTGCGAAAGGCATTGAAACAGAAAAAGAGGATAAAACGATTGCCAGGTATATTGGTAGCTGCAGCAGCTGCATTACTTTTAATTGCCTTTACGGTTAACTATAGTGCATTTGCCTATTATGGGAAGAAAATATTTGGTTATGAGAGCTTAATGAGCTCCTCTCTTCAAGCATTGAACGAGGAGGGCTATATTCATGAGGTAAATAAGTCTATTACGTTTAATGATGGCACCAAGCTCCTGATAGAGGGGATTCTTTCGGATACCAATCGGTTTGTAGTTTATTATAAAATAGACCCAACTGCATGGGATCAGCTTCAAATGTACAGGTTCACTGGATTTTTAACTGATTCTCAGGCAAGCAGCGGAGTATATGACCCAGATAATCAGGTGGGTCAAGCTACCTTTGAGGCAGTCAGTCCGTTTGCTAAAGAGCTCACTCTTGAAATGCGTTATAAAAATCATGATTATTCGCTTACCATTTCATACGATGCAGATAAGGCGATGCCGACTACATTGAAAAAATCTATCGGACAAAAAATAGATTTCGATTTCGGCACATTAAACTTCAAAAAAATTATTGCAACAAACGCTTCTACTGTTATCACCGCTACACTCGACTTTCATACGGATCGGAATATAAATGCGGAAACAATGGGGATACAATTACTTGCAGATGGGATAGAGGTTCCGATAATCCAAGGAGGAAATAGCAGGTCTATGTTTGGTCCTTATGATGTAGAGCTACTCTACGAGACCATTCCTGTTGGCACCGAACAGTTAGAGATAGTGTTAGATACCTTTAATGGCTATGAAAAAGTAAACCAGCAAATTCCTATAGAGGTTGACCGCTATACGGTAGGAGACAAGTGGCTCGAGATTCAGAGCATAGAACAGGATGAAAAAGAGACACGCATAACAATCGCTTCTGATTTTCAAGTACTATTAGATGAGGTTAACTTACACACAATAAATGGAGATGTTCCTCTTCAGACCACCGGAGATTTCAATGACCAATCGGAGAAATGGATTCGCACACTGTACTTCTCTTCGGGCGACGAAGCTCTCTCACTAGAAATCGGTGGCTTGTACTATCTAAAAACCTATGGAGAAAAAATCCAGATAAATTTAAATTAGGGTGTTAGTGTTTACTCACAGGAATCCCATCTTATTTTTAGAGGGTAGGCTTTCTGCGTTAATTTATGTATCAAAATCTACTTCTAGTAGGAAACACTATTGGTTCGTAGCAGCATCGGCGACTCCTGCGGGAGAGGGAGACTGGTGAGACACAGCAGCGGCACGCGTTAGCGTTCGGCTGTGACTCACCGCTCCCCCGCGGAAAGCGTCCGATGCAGCGGAGAACCAGAGGTCGATAAATTAAGAGAAAGAATCTAAACTTGATGCTGACTTGCCTTGGGGAGGGAAAACTAAAAACGTCACATCGTGTGACAACGTTTTCTTGACCAACATCCTGTTGGCCTCCGACTCAGCGAAGAACCAGAGGTCATCATTTCAACAAAACATTTATTTTCTCCACATACTGCTGCTTGTCGTAAAGTCTATATAGCAATCCACTAACACGTACAGGATCCCCAAAAAAGAAGCGTTCATAATGTGTTTGTCGTGTACCAAAGGGGCTCATTGTCAAATCCCAAGCTAATCGGAAAAGCTTCACTCGCTCCTCCGCATCTGCCCCTCTAGCTTGTAAATATTGCTCTAAATCTTTCTTAATTGGCGATTGAAAGTCTGCTTCTTTAGGAATAGACATCATTCCGCTGGCACCTAGCTGTTGAATAATTTCTGTAAATCTCGGATAGATTTTTGGATAAATAGTTATTGCCGCATGTAAAGAAGCACGGTCAGGCTCCATATAACCCCATTCGTTCAGCTTCGCCTCTTGCTCTGATTGCAAAAGAAGTGCCTTTAACGTCTCTAATCCCACAATAATTTCCGTTACCTTCTCTTGGACATGCTGATATTCTTCGATTTGAATGGTTTGAACAATTTTTTGAGCAATTCCTAATAGAAGTTCTGTCTTTACAATTTGTCTAGTAATGACTTGATGAATCCCAAAAGGCTGAAAGGAACTACGAACCATAAACTCACCGGCAACCATTTGATTATCATAGAAAAAAACTCTTTCCCAAGGCACCAGCACATTATCGAACACTACGATCGTATCCATTTCCTCAAACCTACTACTTAAGGGATAATCAAAAGCGGAACCGTTGCTTGCAAAGGATTCTCTACAAATAAAACGAAGTCCCTTTGTATTACTCGGAATTGCGAAGGAATAACCCTTTCCATCTTCTAGTACATGCCCACTGGATAGGACAAAAATTTCATCCGTTATCCCACCTTGTGTCGCCAGTAACCGAGCCCCCTTAATAATCAACCCATCTTCATTTTCTTCCACCACTCTCGCACTAATCGGCTCCTCTGCTTCATCCAAATAATTACTAGAGCGATTCACCTGCGGATCAATAAAGGTGTGAGTTAGGGAACAATCATTTTCTCTTGCATATTCATAGTAGCTTCGTAAATTTTCTGGAAAGCAATCTAGCTTTCCCTCTAAAAAACCAGCCGAGGATGCAAAGGCTGTCAGAACAGTATTCATATAGTCAGGACTCCGCCCCATCAGTCCATTGGTATGAGATGCCCATTCCCTAATCATTTTGCGCCTCTTCACTAGGTCTTCCTTGGTCCGTGGTTCCAAAAAGGATATACCAACTGGATCTCCGGTAGTTGGAGAAGGGTATGTTAGTAACTCTTTTTTCTGAGCATCATGCTGCAAATCATATAAGGCAGCCTGGCTCTTCATTACTCCGCTGAATGCCGGATGCTCTGATATCTTCCCTGTTATTTGCTTTCCTTCTAGCCAAACCTCAATTCCCATCCCATCAATACGGTCTATATACTGCTGACCTGTAATTACCCCCATATTTTCACTCCCAATTGTCATTAACCTATCTAACTATTTTATTAATAAGGGCGTTTGTTGGTGACCATCTTCTAGACTTTCTATGTAAGCAGCCCATTAAAGGGCCAACTCAAGCAAATACCTGACCGCCATTCACATGGAGTGTTTGACCTGTGACAAAACGGGAGTCGTCAGAAGCTAGATAAACAAAAGATGGGGCTACCTCAAAGGGCTGACCTTGACGCTGCATAGGGTTTCCCGCCTTGGTCACCTCATCCTCTGAAAAGCTTGCTGGAATAAGTGGCGTCCATATTTTCCCTGGAGCTATAGCATTTACCCGAATTCCTTGATCCACTAAGCTTTTAGCCAACGCTCTAGTAAATCCAACATTCGCTCCCTTTGTAGCTGTATATTCAATGAGTAATGGATGACCATCAAAGGCAACTACCGAGGCAGTGTTTATAATGGAACTTCCCGGCTTTAAGTGCGGAAGAGCTGCACGAGTGGTATAAAAATGGGAATAAATATTTACTTTAAATGTATCGTCAAACTGCTCATCACTAATATCAAGCAAGCTGTTTTGCTGAAATTGGATTCCAACATGGTTACACAACACATCTAGTCGATTAAATTCTTTGATGGTCGCATCCACTATATACTTACAATGCTCCTTGTCTCGCAAGTCTCCAGGGATAAGTAAGCACCGTTGCCCTACTTCCTGTATTCTCTTTCGAGTTCGATAAGCATCCTCATGCTCATCTAAATAAGCAATCGCTACATCTGCTCCTTCCTTCGCAAATGCGATTGCAGCCGCCGCTCCCATACCACTGTCCCCTCCAGTAATGAGCGCAACTTTCCCTTCTAACTTACCGGTACCAACATAATGTGGGTTTTCAATGATTGGTTTGGGGTCCATCAGACTTTCAAAGCCTGGCTGCCGGAGCTGTCTCTGCTCCGGGACGGTAATTGGCACTTCCTCGTATTTAGTAATTTTCCCGTAGTTCGGATGCATCGGGTAACTTTTCTTTGGGTTGTATGATTGTGACAAATGAAACCTCCTTTTTTTATATCGTATGATATTCACCCAGGAGAGGTGTCGCTTTAGAGAATGAGAGAATAGAGTAATAAAAAATACGAAGGAGCCTCTATGATGAACCCAGTTATTATCCACCCTCAGGTCCAAATGCTATTAACCAATTACTCTAACCAAAAAGTACCGGTGTATTATAGTGTAAATGCCCAGCCTTTTCTGCTTCCCCAAATAGGAAAGCGACCACCTTTTTATACAAACCCGGTATATGAACCTTTTTATCCGTTGATTTAGAGGGAAAGTGTTACTGATTTATGGTGTCGGTCCCTAGAACACAATGATAAATTGGAATCAATTTTCGTTACATGTAATAATCAGCGGCTTACTTGCGGTAACTTCATTCATACTTGCGCAAGTGACTTGGTTTCTTGCGCTTGACTGCCCGTTACTGGCGAAATGATAAGAAAGATTTGCGAACTAGCCTGAAAATGTAATGGGGTAAAGGAAAGACTGATACAAGTGAAGGACTTCTCCGCCCTAACAAGTGGGAGATGTCGAGGCTGATTACTCCTACCTCACAATCTCCTATTTGCCCTCTAGGGAAAGACGTAACTTTCCTATTTTTTAAATTTTGACAAAATAAGCACTTGAACATTTTTCCAACTTTCTTTATACTGAGGGCAACATAAGAAAACTACATACCGATTTCTGCACTAGGGGTGCCCAATATTGGCTGTGATGTGAGCTTCTGCTCCGATCCCTTATTACTCGATCAGGATAATGCCTGCGTGAGGAAGTGCGGTGACTTTCCTTCATTTTTCATAGGAATAGTGGCTGCATCTTCACGGATGTAGCTTTTTTTATGGAAAAATAAAAGGAGGTTTTCAAAATGGAATGTGGATTAAGTCCAATCGTTGGATTTCGCTTTTCTCTTCACCCAATGACAAATGATTTTGTTTCCGTGATTAAAGGGGCGCTGGAGCAAACGGATACGTCAAATGTATGGATGCATACAGATGATGTGTCAACTGTCATAAGAGGAAAACAGGTGCATGTGTTTAACGTGGCAAAGGCTATAACGCTTCACGCCGCTAAAACAGGGGAACATATCGCACTCTCTGGTACTTTCTCTGCGGGCTGCCCAGGGGATTCTGCTGGAGATGTTTATTTAGATAAAGGAGATGACATAACAAATACAGATGACACGAAGCAATACGTATCCTCTCAATTTGCACTTTACCCGATGAACAATCCAAACTACATGGAAGTCATTTATCGAGAAATCGAGCGGGCAAAAGAGTTTGGGGTATATAACGAGTCCATGCATTATGCTAGTGGTATTCACGGAGATATTCATGATGTATTTACTTTCTATGAGGAGACTTTTTCAAAGGCTCGTTCAGAGGAGCACAAGCACTTAGTAATGACAGTATCTATGAGCATTAACAGTCCTTCGCACGGGGGTAAATAGGATGCTAAAGTCTTGGAAGTTAAAAGAAGTCGTCTTAATGTCTGTATTTTGCTTTTCTGGATAGGAATTCTTCTCATTCAATTAATCTTTAGTAAAGTGTCATGGAAAAAATGGCCGCTATTCATAATCCCATTCTTCATTACCTCCTTCGGCTATTTTCGGACAACGCTTGTCTTAGCCAAAGCTAAATCAGGGGCTGTAAGAAAGGCTAAAAGAGTGGGATTTGCGATGGAGGCTAGGGTAACTTCTGTTACTCGTATTAATTATCAGCTGTTTGAGCGCTTGGTGGTTACCGGTTTAAAGATTTTAGGAAAAGGACAGTCGAGCATATATCAGATTTCTCGACTGTCCTTCTTATGGTCGTTTCTCCCAAGGCTCTATTTGGCCAATTGTAAGCTTTGGTACTTTTTCTTGAATCGCTTTCACTACCCCATTTGATATCTCATCATGTGTTAGCCATCGGGAAAATTCTTTTTCTATTATGAAGCCTAGCTGAATTTGATGATAGGAACAATGATCTTTTACAAGTATCTCTTTTTTTATTTCTTCTAGGTTCGTACTGCTTCCTAGCACATGAAACATCTCCCACTTACCACAAGACTCATTTACAACCTCGTTAATAGTAGAGAGTGTTTCTTTTGCATGCGAATGAATCCAAGCCACTACTAACTCAATCGGACCATTTTTCTCTATCGTTTCAGCGACTTGTTTTCTTAACTCCCCAATGTTTTGATAATCTCCAAATAGAGGAGTAAATTGTGTAGGATTCGATGCTTTGTTTAGCAATTGTCTCATCTTCTCTGGATTTCTTCCCACTACAGAAACTTGATAGTCCTGCCTTTCCAACCATAGACAGACTTTACGAAGCATACCGGTTCCACCAACCACTAATGCATGTCTCATTTGTTTCACCTCTACTAAATTGTAGTTAGAAGTAACTGTATCTTCTATTGGTCAAAAGAATGAACACTGCTAGTGAAGCCCTTCAGAATATGCAGGAGGTGGCCCAGCCATATCTATAATCACATAGGAGGATCCAACTATAAAATATATAGGTCGTGTGAATGAACTCATCCCAATAAAGCGAGCAGACTAAATACCAACCGCCAGGCTAATGATGCAAAAATTGAACAAAAATTCGGGCGAAAAAAGCTATTTTGCTGAACCCACTCAATTAGTGAAAGCACTGTATAGAAAGCAATAAAATCCTTCGTATTTATTAATTATTCGATATTAATGAAGTACCTAAAATACATATTAAACAGCGTTTTTTACAATTCTAATTCATACCCCTCGATAATATTTAACAAAAAGGAGTCTATATTATTCGTTAAAAGTAATCGATTCCACCAATTTAAATCATCCATCAGTAGAACTACCTCCATTCGCTCTCCATCCTTATTCTGGATATACATCGCCTGGTTTAATACAAAGGCAGTAGACCCACCTTTGGCACCCATATGGGTAAAGCGCTCCTTATTCCCTTCATTTTCTAAAGGCCATTCCAGCAGCTCTCTCATTATAGAAGAAACCTTAGTTGGGTATTCATCTCTAGATATAGAAGCTAGTAGCTTTCCGTACGCGCTAGCTGAGGAGCCTATTAAATGATCAGACCAAACCCTTTGAGCCTTTAATGAAATATTGGAGATATCTCCATAGCTCTTCCCATCACGAAGCATGTCTTCACTTAATTTAGTAGCGAGAGTCCGATACTCTTCGTATGATAGCTTTTTTAACTCTTCCTCTAAGTTATCCTTCACTAAGTCCTCTTGCTGTAAATAAGGTCCAATTGCGAGTGCCCCTACAATTGGGTAGACTGGTTCGTGGGGTTGAACTCCTAACTCCACCATTCTTGCATTGATTGCCTCTATCGTTAACAAATGCATTAGATAGTCTGTATTTGCATTAGAGCTATATTGAATCATCCCCTCAGCAACCTCATGAAGTGTTACTTCCTTTTTATTAGAAAGCTGTGCCTTCCAATTCTCATGGGCCCCTCCATCTGTTCCAGCAATATATAGCCTGTCTAACTCTTCCAAAGAAACCATCTGCTTCGGGTCTAGGTTTCCTTCCTCCACCTGAAATGCATATTCAAGCGCGATCACTATTTTTACTGTGCTCGCTAGTGGCCTGACAGTATCAGCGTTATATTCAATAATTGGCTCTCCACCCTTTGATACATATAAGGAACTGCTTTCCGGATGCTTTTGTAGATGTTTCTGTACATATTCCGGATTATCACGAAAGACCCAATATAGTGTCCCTACAACAATCACTAATATAGAACCGTATACAAGAAGCATTTTTTTCGTATACGTATTTTTGTCTATCAAGATTGTGAGGATAATTAAAAGAATTACTCCAAATATATAGTTTAGCTGATAGAAAAGAACTCCAATAACTAATGCCGCAACCCCGATTAAGTTGATAACGGCTTTTACTACTTCAGTTTTTGTTCTTTTAGCACTATCAAGCAGCGGTAAGATTGTGAAAACTACAAATAGGCCAATGCCAACGATCATGTATATATTCACTTGATCAGCCTCCTAGTATTTTCTTTTTAGAATCGTAATCGAAATAGCATGAAGAATCATGAGTCCTGTCAACAAAAACCATATAGCTCTTTTGTACGTTTCATAATCCATCGGTTGAATATAATCATGAAATAGTTCAATAAACAACCAACCTAGCGGCACTAACGGAAAGATGATACTATATGATTTGTGCGCAATAGCATGACCTCGCTCATCCTTTCCCTCACTTCCCAATTCAAATTTCAACGTAAGAAAAACAGATGCAAAAAATATGATTACATATAAGATGACAAACCCCTTTATTAGTAAATCCATGTTCATTCTCCCTCCAGCTTATATTGGAAAACATCGTTTATATCCACTTCAAACAATAACGCCAGCTCAAACGCTAGCTTTAAAGATGGATTGTATTTATTTTTTTCTAAGGAGATAATCGTCTGTCTACTCACTCCTAGTTGATCCGCCACCTCCTTTTGAGACAACCCCTTTTCAGCTCTTAGCACCGTTATTCTGTTACTTAAAATTCTCTTTGATTCCATATATGACCACCTCTAACAAGAGAGTAACTTATTTTTTACATAAAGTAAACTATTTTTTACATTTTGTATAAAATATATTACCTTTATTATTTTCCAAATTATCGTTATCCTTACAATAGGAGGGGATTTATATGGGATTTGTCGCTTTGTTAAGAGGCATTAATTTAGGAAAACTGAACAAGGTGGATATGAAATCATTAAAGGAACTATTTATAGAGCTGGGCTATCAGGATGTTCGCACATATATCCAGACGGGAAATGTACTTTTCTCAAATAAAGAATATGATATACAAGCATTAGAAGAAGAACTGCTTAAAAAATATGGATTTGAAATCCCAGTAGTTATTCGAACAAAAGAGGAGCTTCAACAGATCAGCTTGCATCCAATATTTGAAAAGGAGCAAACCTACGTAATGATGCTGAAGGAGGAAATAAACGAAGAACAGCAAGAGCTGCTAGACAAATTAGTCGAAGAGGAGTTTGCAGTTATTGCGAATAAAAATATTGTCATTCATTACCACAAAAACTACCATCAAACGAAATTTACGAATAATTACTTTGAGAAAAAATTAAGCATGCCATCAACAGCTAGAAATAAAAATACGGTTCGGAAGCTTATTTCGATGATGTAATAAGTTTATCAAATGGAAATCTATAATAATTATAAATTTTTCAAATAACCTCCTTTGTCATATGATGTAAATACAAAGGGGGTTACACGTATGTCTTTTACATTTAAACGAATTGACCATGTTCAACTAGCTGCACCAAGGGGCTCAGAAGACCAAGCTCGTGCATTTTTTGTAGGAGTTCTCGGATTAACAGAGATCGAGAAGCCTGCAAGCTTAAAGAAAAAAGGTGGAGTTTGGTTTCAACTTGCTAATTATCAGATTCACATCGGCATTGAGGAGCCTTTTCTTCCAGCAAGAAAAGCACACCCTGCATTTGAAATAGAAAACCTTGAAGGTCTCAAAGATCACCTGACCAAGCACCAGATAGATTTTATCGAAGACTACGACTTACCTGGGGCAAATAGAATTTACTTGGCGGATCCTTTTGGGAATCGTTTAGAGATCCTGGAATGGAAGTAGTAACAAAAAAGGAATGGCAGGAACTAATTGGAGCCTGCCATTGCCCTTTATTGTATCAACCCAGAATTTTTTATTTGGAGATTATGAATGTCCACTACCTTATTTGCATAGTCCTTGTTTCGACATTCTAAGATTACTTCCACTTTATAAGAGGGTGACTGAATAAAACGGATTGATTGTCTACCTAAGTTAATTTTAAGCTGCTCCTTATTTTCTTCTAAGTCATCGAACA
Source organism: Psychrobacillus sp. Z16_25 (assembly GCF_056856695.1). Classification (NCBI taxonomy): domain Bacteria; kingdom Bacillati; phylum Bacillota; class Bacilli; order Caryophanales; family Bacillaceae; genus Psychrobacillus; species Psychrobacillus sp. Z16_25. Next base: position 18,554 of record NZ_JBXEOV010000029.1, read on the forward strand.
AGGCATAGATGATTTTCTTATCACTGTCTGTTAATTCTCCGTAAATGACTACCTCCGATATCCCTTGGATATGATTGTCACGACTGTTCGGCACCATATATTGCGTCATAAAGTTTTTGGCCTTCTCATCATTTAGCTGCTGCAGGAAAAATTGGAAAGGAACCCCTTTAAACATTGGTAAATAAGCATTACGCCAGGGCATTGTTTTACTAAAAAGGTTAAAGAACCATCGAAATTTTAGTGGCTCTGGTGGTGTCACAGGAATGTTATGACTAATTAACCTTTGATAAGTATCATCTATATCCTCAACCTCCAATGCAAAGCCAATTAACCCTCTATGCCCCTCGTGATACTTACCTGTCCACTCCTTTACCCATCCACCACCATCTTGCGTCTTTATATGTACTAACTCAAAATACTCCTGACCAATCCAGATGTTAGATACCTTAAATCCCTTTGCCCCTTTCCCCCATTTAGGCTTGTACGGAAGCCCAGCCACATGAACAGAGTTGATATATTGCTCCTCTTCTTGTACATATTTATCAACATTAAGAACCAAATGATCAATCTTCAATTTTACACCTCTCCAGACCCAAATTTTCAAATAAATGTTAATGATAGTTTTATTTTATCATAGATAACTTACTCTCCAGAACAAAATAAAAACTTCTTTCTCCACATATAAAAAGCCTGCAGGGTTGACCCTGCAGGCTTTCTAATTAGTTATCTTGTACTTCGTTACGTTTTTTCTTGAACATTTTTGATAGTACTTCATATACGATTGGCACGACGATTAGCGTTAATAATGTCGAACTTGCTAGACCGCCGATTACGGTGATTCCTAATCCTTTAGAGACTAGCCCACTTCCGCCTGAACCAAATGCCAGTGGTAGCAATGCTCCAATTGTTGCAATTGCTGTCATCAGGATTGGACGTAGACGCGTTGCACCAGCTTCAAGAATCGCTTCACGCATAGTCATACCATCGCGTTCCATATGGATGATTCTGTCTACCAATACGATTGCGTTTGTTACAACGATACCAATCAACATGAGGAGACCCATCATAACTGGTACGGAAATTGTTTCTCCTGCAATTAGAAGACCTACGAATGATCCAATTACTGCGAATGGTAAAGAGAATAGAATTGCGAATGGCGCTACCCCTTCACCAAATGTTACTACAAGGATGAAGTATACAATTGCGATAGCTGCTAGCATTGCTACTCCAAGCTGAGTAAACGTTTCTTCCATATCAGCTGTAACACCAGCAACGCCGATTGTTACGCCTTTTGGTAAATCTAACTTATCAATTGCTTCATCTACCTCTGAAGAAGCCTTCGAAATATCGTCTCCGATGATAGTACCTGAAACAGTTGCATAATACTCTCCACCACTACGAGCAAGTGTATTTAGTGTTGTGCCCTCTTCCACTGTTACTAACTCAGATAGCTTCATCGTTGTACCTAATGCAGTAGGCACTTCTTGAGCTAGCATTTCATCAATAGATTTTGGTACCTCAACATCTTTATGCTGTACGATAACTTCTACTGTGTTACCGTCTTTTTCAAGTGTAGTTAATACTTCTTTTGTATTGTTTTGATTTAACATCATGACAATCTGACCTGTTGTTAAACCATACTGAAGCAGCTCATCCTGCTCTACTTTGAATGTATATTCTACATAGCTTTCTTCTGCACTTGATGAAACTTTTTCAAGTCCATCGTTTTCACTCATTACTTTTTCTACCATTCCAACAGCTTCATAAAGCTTATCTAAATCTTCACTGTAGAATGTATAGCTCAGCTCGTTAGACGACATACCTGTTGAGAAGTTTTGGCTCTTCCACTCACCAGATTGCCCAATATTGAATACATATTCCTCAATTTCTGAACGAACCTCTGGGAAGTTTTCCATCTCTGGATCAAAGGTTATGAACATTAATGCTCCGCCTGATCCTCCACCCATCATAGAAGCCATCGGATCCGAGCTTTCTGAATCATTGATCGACACCTGAAGGATGTCTATATCTGTTCGCTGTAACAATTCTTCTTCTACTGCAGCCACATTTTTCTCTGTGTCTTCAGCAAGTTCTCCTGCTTCTGGTGTATAAGTTAAATACATAACCTTCTCTTCTTCACTACCTAAGAAGCTAAAGCCGATTAACGGTGTTAACATCAAGCTTCCTACTAATAAAGCAATAGAAACTAAAGAAGTAATAATCTTATGATTTAGAGTCCATTCAAGGATTCTCTTATACCAGCCAGACATTTTTCCTTGCTCTTTATGAGAGCTTTCTGTTTTCTCACCATATAGCTTTTTCTTGAATAAGAAGTGAGAAAGCGCCGGAACGATTGTGATAGCGACAATTAATGATGCTCCAAGAGCAAAAGTCATTGTCAATGCAAACGGTAAGAATAATTCCCCAACCATTCCACCTACAAAAATCAACGGAGCAAATACTGCTACTGTTACTAATGTAGAAGAAAGGATAGGCTTGAACATTTCAATCGTAGCTTCACGAATTAAGGCACGACCTGTTAGCTTCTCGCTCTTCAGATGCAGGCGACGATAAATATTTTCCACTACAACAATCGAGTCATCAATTACCCGACCTATCGCAACCGTAACCGCACCTAATGTCATAATGTTTAACGTAATATCTAACCAGTTCAATAGCAACAATGCCATAAAGATAGAAACTGGTATCGAAACAATCGAAATAATAGTAGATTTGAAATCACGTAAGAATAATAGAATGATTAAAACAGCTATTAAACCACCAAAAAGCGCCTTTTCAATCATTGTGTTTACAGATTCTTGGATTGGAGCACCTTGGTCTAACGATAAATCAATATTTAGACCTTCGATATTTTTTTGCTCTTCTTCAATTAACTCTTTCACTTCATTAACGACTGTTACCGTATTAGCATCCTGTGCTTTTACGATCTGAATAGCAATCGCATCCTCGCCATTCGTACGAGATACCGATTGTACCTTACCAACTAACTCAATTTTTGCAATATCCCCTAGCTTTACAAAAGGAGCTGGGTTTGTTGCAGATGGTGTAACAGGGATCAGCATTTCTTTCAGCTCATCGACCGTCATAAACTTCCCATCAACGGAAACCGCTTGTTCGCCTTCTTCAAACTCATATAGGCCTAAAGAAATTGCCATGTCGCTCGCTTGAATCATTTCTTTTACTGTAGCTTCCGTAAGCTCCAGCTCTGCCATTTTAGCTTCATCATAAGTCAGCTCAACCTCTTCAATATGCTGACCAGTTATCGCTGCAGATGCAACGCCATCTAATTTTTCTATTTTAGGAACTAAAACTTCCTCTACGGTTGAAGTTAAGTTCACAATATCTTCTTCTGAGCTACTTACACTTAGCGCCACAACCGGCATCATATTCATACTGATAGCCGTAATGACTGGCTCCTGTGCACCTTCTGGAAGCTCCACTGCATCCAATGCAGATTGCATCGCACGCTTCGCTTCATCCATATCCGTTCCATAATCATATTCCACTTGAACGTTGGCCATATTAGAATAAGAATTCGAATAAACAGCCTTAACTCCTTCAAGTGCCTCTAAAGATTTTTCAAAAGGAATCGATATATCTTCCATTACCTGCTCTGGTGTTGCACCAGGATATACACCCATTACCATCAAGTATGGAATCGAAATATCAGGAATCGTTTCCATCTTCATTCTTGTACCGGAATAAATACCAGAAATGGTTATAATAATTGTAAGTAACCATACGGCTAATTTATTTTTAAGCACAAAATTTACTATACCTTTCACCTTTACACCTACTTTCGTTGACTTAACAAACTCATTTATTTATACTAATGACTAATCGGTCAATTGTCAATATTATAACTAGGAGCGTTTTACAAATGGTGAAAAAACAACTAATTATGGATAAGGCGCTAGAATTATTTGCTGAACAAGGCTTTGAAGCTACGTCTGTACAGCAAATAACAGATAGATGTGGGATTTCGAAAGGGGCTTTTTATCTCTCCTTCAAATCAAAGGAAGAGCTGATTTTTGCATTAATAGACAGTTTTATGATGCAATTCGTCGCGGGCATTGACCAGTCAGTCAAAGAATGTTCACAAATTGAAGGAAAATTATATAATTTTTACCATCATATTCTTACCGCATTTTTAAAAAATACTACTCAGGCGAAGATTTTTCTACAAGAGCAATCATTAAGCCTAAACGAAGAGCTCTTTAAAAAGCTGAAATACTACGATAACCAAGTAAATGAAATTATCTATAAGCTTATTGAGGAGATATATCCTTCCTTACCAAAGGAGAGGAAATACGAATTAATCATCTATATAAAAAGCTTTACAAAGATTTTCCCGGAAATATGTCTTCAAGACCAAATACCAATTGATTTAAAGCAGTTAACTATTTCTATGGTAGAAAAAACAAACATAATAGCCCAGCATTCCAAGGAAACATTTGTTACAGACGAGATCATCCAAGCTATCTCCTTCGTCAATGAAAAAGTCCATGAACAGATTCTCACTTTGTTAGACGAAAAAATAAAGGAACTAGACTCCCCGATTGAAAAAGAGTCATTAGAATTACTTAAAAGTAATCTGTTAAGTGAACGTCCTAGCTTAGCCCTTACAAAAGGGCTACTGGAAAATTTAAGGGATAACCCTCACTGTAAATGGCTAACCTATCTGATTAGAAACCACTACAGCATTTAAGAAAACGATGATTACTATACGTGCCAGCATTTGAAAAGGTTCCCAATTTAATAAAAAGTCGATTTCCCTTTGTTGGAAATCGACTTTTTGTTATAGAGACTATAGAAACCCGAAAGAGCAAAATAAAGTGAAACTTGATTGGTGGGGGTTTTCTTTCATCCCCCACCAATCATTAGTTGAACCAATCGGGCTTTTAGGGACAGTTGATCTC
>NZ_JBXEOV010000030.1:0-19096 GCF_056856695.1 Psychrobacillus sp. Z16_25
TAAAAGCCCGATTGGTTCAACTAATGATTGGTGGGGGATGAAAGAAAACCCCCACCAATCAAAGTTTCACTTTATCTACCACTTGATAAGACAAATTTTTTCATAGTTTGTTCTAAATTGTTGATTTTTCACTTAAATTGTTAGAAAGACATGAAGAGGAGAAAAATGATGTGGATTGATGGAATTTTCTCGGGTGGTGGAATGAAGGGAATAGCGTTGGCAGGAGCTTATCAGGTGTTGGAAGAAAAAGGATATAGGTTTAAGCGGGTAGCTGGAACTAGTGCGGGTGCAATTGTTGCTTGTTTTATTGCTGCTGGATATACCGCTAAGGAAATGAAGGATTTACTGTGTGAGCAGGATTTTCAAAAATTGCTCGACCCTAGACCGACAGTTTTACCTTTTCCTTTTATGAAGTGGCTTAATCTTTACTGGGGAATGGGGTTATACCAAGGAAGGGCAATGGAGAATTGGTTTTTGGATAAGCTTGCTCGTAAAGGTGTTTATACCTTTGCTGATATTCCAGAAGGGTCATTAAAACTGGTAGCCTCAGATTTAACGAATGGGAAAATGATGGTCCTTCCGGATGATTTGAAAAATTATGGTTGGAAGCCAGAAAATTTCATGGTAAGTAGGGCATTAAGAATGAGCTGTAATATTCCGTTTTTCTTTGAGCCAGTTAAAATGAAGGCGCCAACTGGAGATACTATCTTTGTTGATGGGGGAGTTTTAAGTAACTTTCCAATGTGGATTTTTGGGAATGGAGTAAAGGAAAGACCCATGCTTGGTATTAAGCTAAGTAGAAGTTCAGAGGATATGCCTCCCCAAAAAATTAAAAACGGATTAAATATGTTTGAAGCATTATTTACTACTATGAAAGATGCTCATGATGAGCAGTACATCTCCAGAAAATTAGAGAAGAATGTTATTTTCATTCCGGTAGATGAGTATAGCAGTACTGCCTTTCATTTAGGAGAAGAGATGAAGCTTAACCTCTTTCAAAAAGGAAGAGACAGTGCAACTCGCTTCTTGAAAACCTGGTAGAGCTTGTTTAATTTCTACGTGTAAAGGAATAATAGGAGAGAAGGACGACTAAAAGGAGAGCAAAGTTATGTCTAAAACACCTAAAGAGCTAGCACTTCGTATTTTAGAAAAAAATATGGTAGGTACAATGGCTACTGTGCAGCAAAATAAACCACATTCTCGCTATATGACCTTCTTTAACGATGAGTTTATTCTTTATACGGTGACCAGTAAAAAGACACATAAAGTAGAAGAAGCTGCGAAAAATCCTTACACGCATATTCTGCTTGGATATGATGGAAAAGGATTTGGAGACTCCTTTTTGGAAATAGAAGGAGTGATAGAGGAGTCAGACGATAAAGCCATGAAAGAAAAAGTGTGGAATAATGCATTGAAAGGCTGGTTTGATGGACCGAACGATCCAGACCTAATGGTTTTAAAAATAACTCCTACCCAAATCCGTTTGATGAATACTAAAGGTAAAGAGCCTCAAATAGTAGATTTTTAATAAAACTGGACCGGGACTCTCACTTAGAGCCCGGTCTTACTAATTACTGTGCTTTCTAATGAGCAGTTAAAGGGAAAAAGCACTTACTACTCTTGAAGTGTAGAGTAGTAGGTGAGCTAGTACCTATACTATTTTTTGCGAGACGCCTTATTTTTATTTAGCTCTGCAAACTCACGAGCCATTTCCGCTTCCATTTCATTAGGGCTTATTTTCTGGTTCTTAGGTGTTTGGGGAAGGGAGCGTGTGTTGTTGCTCTTCCCTTTTTTATCATCTCTACCCATATAGACACTCCTCCTGAGGTTTTTACTTTCCTACATAATTTGTCTAATGAGATGCAAATTTACTCATGGAAAAAAAGGTAAGGGGCTAGTTAGAGACAAAATCAGTAACGTCCTCTTTGTCTTTGCTCTCAAAAACAGCTAGAGAAGAGCTAAATGTAATTTCAAATGTTGTTCCCATATTCTTTTTACTCTCCACATGAATCTTCCCATTCATTGCTTGGATGACACTAAACACAACCATTACTCCAAGACCTGTCCCTTTCTCTCCTTTTGTAGAGAAATATGGTTCTCCTAGGCGGTTCAATTGATCCTCTGACATCCCTTCTCCTGTATCAGAAATAGAGATTGTTACATTGGAGGGGGTAGTGTATGTTTGGACGGTTAACGTCCCTCCTTTTGGCATTGCTTCTATCGCGTTTTTCATCAGGTTAAACAAGCTCTGATAAAATTTTTGCCTATCTCCCAAAATCATCGTTTCATTAGAGAATTTTGTTTTTACTGCAACATTATTCTTGTAAGCAGATAATTTAATCGTTTTTATTACTTTCGATAACTCCTCATTGACTAAGATGGTGTTAATCGAATATTTATTTTCCTTTGGAAGGGCTAAATAGTCCTCTATTACTTTTTCTGCAGATTTTAATTCACTTTTCACAATAGACAGGTACTGGGACCTAGCCTCCTCCGATATGTGATTACTCTGAAGGAGCTGCACAAATCCGCTTGCAGCTGTAAGAGGATTACGAATTTCATGAGAAATGGCCGCTCCCATCTTCTCTACTAATTCCTTGTTATTAATGGCTAATAGACGTTTGCGATATCCAAGTATTTTATCTATCTCTTCAATGAAATATGCAATCATACCTGCACCAAGAGGCTGAATCACCATAAAGGCCAAAAATAAATCCATATCTTCATTAAATTGTTTCAGGTTAAATAATGGCAGTCCTTGAGTAAGACTCATGATAGCAGTAAAAAAGGTGACCCAAAAAACTCGTTGTTTAGGCTTTAACCCTAAGAACCAAGGACGTGCTTTTTCAAATAAGATAATGGAAAAAGTAAAAAAAACGAGAGAGAGCCAAAACCCAGTATCAAAACCACTTAACGCTCTTATTGCAATAGCAAGCACTCCTAATAATGGTCCTAATCCAGCATATAAAGATCCGATAATAATAGGGATACCTCGTAAATCTAGAAGAATATCCTCTGACCATGAATAACTAAAGGTAAAACAAATAAGAAGACTGAAGGTAAAGTATAAAATATCTATGGTTGGAGTTTTTCTAACTTTCTCTATTAAAAGTAGCGAGACGAACAGAAGAACAACTAAAAGGGATAAGTTAAATAAGAAATGAATAGTTAAGTTCAAGAAAGCACCTCTTTCCATGAAACAAAATCTAGTTGGACTACTTCTTCAGAAGGTGACACTTCACAGGTTTAAATGAAATATATAAGGCAAATTTTCTTGCCTGATTATCACGAACATGTACGGAACCTTTCATGGAATGAATCATGCCAAACGCCATTGTTAGAGTGAAATCTTGAATATTTAATTTACTTTCTGTATGGAGATGCTGTAACAAGATAACAATCTCTCCTTCTATTTCAGCAGTTTCAATAACTAGAATACCTCCGTCGGTAGTGGACTCTATCATATACTTAATAATGTATAAGAATGACTGCTGAAATTTAGAGCGATCTCCCCCTATAAGCTTTGTTGCAGAAAAGTTAGAAATAATTTTAACAGAGTGGTAATTTGCAAGGGGGTTTAGCAACTGGATAATATTGTTCAGTTCCTCGTTTACCTGTAAATGCACGGTCGACTCTGCAATAGGCTTGGAATACGCGAGATAACCTTGAATAATACGCTCGGCAGAATCTAACTCCTCTCTTAATATGGATATGTATTGTGAACGTTTTTCTTTGGGGAGTCCTTGTTGGTCTAATAGCTCTACAAAGCCAATTGCCGTAGTTAAAGGGTTTCTTATTTCGTGTGTGATGGCAGCTCCCATTTGTTCAATGGAAGCCGCCTTTTCTGATTTTGCGAGCTCTTGATAATATGAATGATTTTTTTGTAATATTTCCAAAAAGTAAGATAAAGTAGCAACACTTAGTGGAGGAATAACAATATATGCAAAAATTAGATCCCTACTATGTGCTAAAACTGAGACCTCCATTAGAATGAGCAAATCGACAAGGCAAAAAACAAGAGCTAAAAAGCATGCGAAAATGACTCTAAAAGTCGGTTTCTGAGTTAAAAATTTTGGTGAACAGTACCAAAGGGTTGTGCTGAGTATCCCATAAGAAAGAATACTCACAAAAAAGCCGAGATCAAAACCGAAAAACCCTCTTAAACCAATGATGAGAATTCCGAGTATGGGACTTAACTGAAAATATAATCCTCCTACGATTAGTGGAACAGCTCTTAAGTTTAAAATAATTCCCTCATCAATATTGTAAGAAAATATATAGCATAAAATGATGGATAGAGAGAAATAGAAGCACAAGGTTTTTTGCTTTTTAAATAAATTTTCAGGTTTTCTGTAAATAAAAAAGAAAAGAAAGAAAAGTATAATTAATAAGGACAAATTAAATAAAAAGTGGGCTGTTATATTTTCCAAAAAAACCCCTCGTCTCTACGAGTAAATGATAGGTTTATAGTACCTTTATTTTACATATTACACAAGTTTGCAATTTGAAATTTCTGAAAATTATATTATTATAATAATAGTATGTTCCAGTAATTGAGAAGTCTTTACTGTTTTGTAAGACTTGATGTTTTCTGATAACTATTTCAGCAAAGGGAGCTTATAAAAGGAATAATCAAGCTGTACTTCATAAGTGCTAAGGCTTCTTAACTGAACTAGGAGTGGGAGAGAGGGTGGCATCTTTGCAAATTAAACTAGTATTATTATTAATTTTCTTATTTCAAATGATTGTCAACGCTACACGGCCAGTAATCACGCTTTCAGCGGATAGCTATGGAGCTTCTATCATCACGATTGGTGTAATAACGTCTACATTCGCTCTGCTGCCTCTAATGTTGTCTATTCATGCAGGGAAATTCATTGACAAAATTGGCGATAGAATTCCCATTATGATTGGCTTTTTGGGCGTTGTTGCAGGAATGATTGTTCCTCTTTTTTTCTCCGATATCTGGGCGCTTTTTGCTAGTCAGTTATTGCTTGGAATAGGGAATGTTAGCATTCCTATTGCTCTTCAGAATCAATTGGGACATCAGACGACGAAAAAGGACAGAGATTATTATTTTAGTATGTTTAGTCTTTGTGTAGCATTAGGAGCAGTTGTAGGTCCTTTGGTAGGAGGATATCTTTCCTTTGCGACTGTATACATTGTTTGTATTATCATTGGTTGTTTAGCAATTTTCTTTTCTTATTGGGTTCCTCATATAAGTAAACCAAGTAACAGTAGGAAAACGACAAAGCTAATCGACTCTTTGAAGCTATTTGAAAATCCGCTTATACGTAGAGCCTTATTTTCTAGCGCCCTTGTTTTATATTCAAAGGATATATTTGTTGCCTACTTTCCACTACTGGGAAAACAGGTGGGATTATCAACAGCTGCGATCGGCTGGATATTGGCGCTTCAAGGGTTGGCAACTATGTTTGTGAGATTTGTGTTACCGAAGCTTTTAGAAATATATAAACGTGATACTATTTTGTTTACCTCTATATTAGTTGCGGGGATAGCATTCTTTTTACTGCCATTCAACCAATCTCTTTTGGTTATTGGATTATTAGCTATTCTAATGGGTCTGGGGTTAGGTTGTGGACAACCAATATCCATGACAACAACATATAATGCTAGTCCTCCAGATAGAACAGCGGAGGTGCTAGGGCTTCGGATTGCTACCAATAGATTGTTTCAATTAGTGGCTCCGTCTGTTTTTGGTGTAATTGGGGGGAGCATAGGGATGATGGGGGTATTTATTTTTAGTGGTGCCTTTTTAGTGGGAGGTTCTCTCGTGTTTCGAAAAGAGCAAGGGGAAAAAGAATAAGGTGAATTCATCTTCTCCATTAATTTTTTTCTGAGTAAAGTGGGATAATGTAGTTAACTGTATAGTAATTCCATTCGAATTGACTAGCATAATATTAGAGGTAATTATTTTATGGATATAACTTTTAATTTGTTAATAAAATTACGAATTAACTAAATATTATGTTTAATATTTCCATTATGCTAATTCTATTGTATAGTCGAATGTAGTGCTTTCACGTTTGGTTGAGAGCCTTTCGACCCTGGCGCATGGTTTGTATAGGTGGATATTTTTTGTGCTTCTGTCAGAGGCATGCTTTTTTAGACGGCTCTTGCAAACAGACATCTCTTAGTACTATAACGAAACCATAAGAAAGTAGTGAATCAACATGAAGCAAGGGGTTACAGCAAAGGATGTTGCTAAGCTTGCCGGAGTATCTCAATCTACAGTTTCCCGTGTATATTTTAAAGGAGCGACCGTATCCCAAAAGACTAGAGAAAGAGTCTTATCAGCAGCCAGTCAACTTGGTTATAGACCAAACGAATTTGCTAGAAGTCTTATTACAAGCAAAACTAAAATTATTGGTTTAGTCATGAAGGGAGTACATAATCCTTTTTATCCCCAAGTTTTAAAGCAGTTTACTACTTCGTTTAAGGATTTGGGATATAGTATTCTTTTTGTTTATACAAATAACGATGAGATTCAAAAAGAAGATGTCGAAACGTTATTAAAATATAATGTTGCAGGGATAATAATTACAGATGCTACGTTGTCTCTAAATGTTACGGAGGACTTTATTAATCATGAAATACCATTGGTTTTATTTAATCGAAAAATACCGAATGGTGGTTTTTATTCCGTTTGCTGCAATAATGTAAAGGCGAGTAAACAAATTGCAAAATTTCTTATAAGCCAAGGGTGTAGAGATCTTGTATATATTTCGGGAGATGAAAATACCTCAACTAGCAAAGAGAGGGAAGAAGGCTTTACGCAACAATTGAAGGGAACGGGTGTAAATTATCTTAAGGTTGTATCAGACTTTACCTACGAGGGTGGGTATCGTGCAGGGAAAGAAATTGTGAAAGTACGAAAGCTTCCAGATGGGATTTTTGTTGCAAATGATATTATGGCTTTAGGTCTGTTAGATGCCCTTAAAGAAGAGCATATAGAAATACCGAAAGATACAAAGGTAATAGGGTTTGATAATATTGAAATGGCGTCTTGGCCTGCGTATAATCTAACAACTTGGGAGCAGCCGATTCAGGAAATGGTGGACCAAACTGTACATTTTTTAATAGCTGAGATCGAAGGGACACCGGGTATGGCTGAGGAAGTAGAGTTAGATGGGAAGTTAATTATTCGGAAATCTACATAATGTTTGACTTGAGTTATTTTTTCGAATAATCTTACTTGTATAGTTTATTGCATACGTATGCAAATAAAATGAATGCGTTTACAACAAGGGGGATGTCATAATGGTAAAAATTTTGAAAGCGGGTAAATCACAAGAAGAAGTTAGTGCAAATGATTCGAAGGTTTCCCAGATAGTAGCGGAAGCTTTAAAGGACGTAGAGATGCGAGGGGATCAAGCAGTCCGTGAATTATCTGAGAAATTTGACAAATGGTCTCCTACTTCTTTCAGATTAACAAATGAAGAAATTAAGGAAATCGTTGCTAAGGTTCCAGAGGAAGTTATCGAGGATATTCGATTTGCTCAAAAGAATATTCGGGAGTTTGCAGAAGCTCAACTAGCATCCTTGCAAGATGTGGAAGTAGAAAATATTCCAGGTGTTATTTTAGGACATAAAAATATTCCGGTGAATAGTGTTGGCTGCTACATTCCTGGTGGGCGCTATCCGATGGTAGCCTCTGCCCATATGAGCGTTTTAACAGCAAAGGTAGCGGGTGTAAAGAGGGTGATAGCTTGTACGCCGCCTATTAATGGAGAGATTCCTAATGCTACGATTGCAGCTATGTATCTAGCAGGAGCAGATGAAATCTATTTACTAGGTGGAATTCAAGCGATGGGTGCAATGGCTCTAGGGACAGAGACAATAGTAGCGGTGGATATGATTGTTGGGCCAGGTAACGCCTTCGTTGCAGAAGCGAAGCGTCAATTGTATGGTCGTGTGGGAATCGATTTATTCGCTGGTCCAACTGAAACATTAGTCGTGGCGGATCACACAGCAGATGCTGAGATGGTAGCAACAGATATTCTTGGGCAAGGAGAGCACGGACCAACTTCACCAGGAGCATTAATTACTACCTCTGAGAAACTAGCAGAAGAAACATTGAAGGAAATTGAACGTCAGCTAGAAACTTTACCAACGGCTGATGTAGCAAGAGTCTCTTGGGAGGATTACGGCCAAATTTTGTTGGTGGATTCAATTGAAGAGGCTCGTATCGAAGCAGATCGTTTGGCGTTTGAGCACGTGGAAATTCTAACAGAAGATCCTGATTACTTCTTAGAGAACATGACCAACTATGGCTGCTTGTTCTTGGGACCAGAAACGAATGTTGCATATGGAGATAAGGTGATTGGAACAAACCATACGCTTCCTACTAAAGGAGCGGCAAGATACACTGGTGGTCTTTGGGTAGGAAAGTTCATTAAAACGGTCACTTACCAAAAGGTTACACCAGAAGCAAGTGCTTATATTGGGGAATATGCAGCTCGCCTATGTCAGCTAGAGAACTTTGCTGGACATGCAGAGCAAGCACTGCTTCGAGTGCGAAGATACGGGATTAAATAATACTGATGGGGTATTGGGGGAAATGATATGTTGGGTGCAATCGGGTTATTTGGTGGGTTGGCGCTATTAATCTATTTAACGATGAAAGGGATGAACCTGTTAATTGCGGCGCCATTAACAGCTATTTTTGTAGGTATTTTAAATGGTCTGCCACTATTTCCGCAGCTAGCTGAGGAAGGAGCAGCAAACTTTTTAACAAATTATATGGAGGGCTTTACTAGCTTTATTATGTCCTGGTGGCTGATGTTCTTAGCGGGTGCCATTTTTGGAAAGGTAATGGAGGATAGTGGAGCTGCGGATAGTGTTTCGCAATGGGTAGTTTCGAAGATTGGTATAAAGCGAGCGGCGCTTGCCGTTATTATTGCGTGTGCCGTGTTAACTTATGGAGGAGTAAGTCTCTTTGTTGTAGCGTTCTCTGTTTATCCAATGGCTTTAAGCTTGTTCAAGCAAGCTGATTTACCGAGACGATTCATTCCAGCAGCGCTTGGATTTGGCTCGACAACCTTTACGATGACATCTGCAGGTTCTCCAGAAATCCAAAACTGGATACCTATAGAGTTTTTAGGGACTAGTCATATAGCTGGCTGGGAGGTTAGCTTTATTGTCGCAGTATTTATGGCTGCTTTTGGTTATTGGTGGTTAAAGAAGATTATTAATAAAGCAGTGGCAAAAGGAGAACACTTCGTGGAAAGAGATACGGATGTGAAGGTGGAGGCTCGAACTGAGTTGCCTAATCCTTTGTTAAGTCTGATACCGCTATTGGTAGTGCTCGTTATCTCATTCATTTTCCATGACTTCCTAAAAACTTCTGCGTTAATCATCGCATTAACAGGTGGAATTTTAGCTACATACTTGATTAATAGAAAGTATTTCCGAGCATTTGGGAATGCGGTCGCAGAAGGTGCTGCGGGTGCAGTTATCGCAATTGCAAACACAGCAGCTGTAGTAGGATTTGGCGGAGTGGTAAAGGCAACCCCATCTTTTGAAGCTGCAGTAGATTTCATGACCAATGTTCCTGGGAGCCCTCTAATTGGAGGTGCGTTAGCGGTTGCGGTAATTGCTGGTTTAACAGGATCTTCATCAGGTGGACAGGCAATCGCATTACCACTTTTGGCTCCCCATTACTTAGATATGGGGGTAAATGCAGAGGCGCTTCATAGAACCGTAGCAATTTCCTCCGGTTCACTAGATTCTCTGCCTCAAGGTGGATATGTTGTAACCACTATCCGTTCCATTTGTGGAGAAACACATAAGGATGCATATCCAGCCTTTGGAGCAATGACTGTAGTAGTACCGATTCTCGGGACAATTTTAGCAGTAATCTTATTTTCATTTGGTTTAGGAATTTAATGATCTTGGCATACCCAGCAAACATGTTTGTTGGGTATTGCTATTTAACATAGGGGGTATATGGATGGAAAAGTTAGCTATTCTAGGCTGTGGGACAATGGGACACTCGATTGCTCTATCCACAGCATGGGCTGGAATGTCGGTAGAAGTGTATGGGGTAAATGAACAAGATATAGAGAATGCCAAAAAAGGTCTTCTAAATAAATTAAAAGTGATGACTGACAATGAGGTATTCTCTAAGGAAAAAAGTGAAGAAATCTTTGGAAATATCAAGCTATCCTTATCTCTAGAAGATGTTGTACGGGATTCAGCATTTATTATAGAGGTTATTCCAGAAATCTTAGAGCTTAAAAAGGAAATGTATAAGAGATTGGAAAAACTGGTTGATTCAGATGTAATTATAGCGAGTAATACTTCTGGATTTAAGCCAAGTCTACTCTCTGAGGAGATGGATTATCCAAATCGTTTTGTGGTTACTCATTTTTGGAATCCTGCTCATTTGATCCCTTTAGTAGAGGTAGTTAAAGGTCCTGCTACAGATGAGAATACCCTAAAAAGGGCAATGGAAATCATGGAGAATATGAATAAGCAACCAATTCTTCTACATAAGGAGATACCTGGATTTATCGGAAATCGCCTGCAGTATGCCCTTTTCAGAGAAGCTCAATCATTATTAGATGCAGGAGTTGCGACGAAAGAGGATATCGATGCAGCCGTTACCTATAGTATAGGTAGACGCCTTCCTGTGACTGGTCCATTAATGACAGCGGATATGGGAGGTCTAGATGTATTCTCTGCAATCTCTAATTACTTGTTTGAGGACCTAAGTACCGTCAAGGGTTCCGGGAGAATACTTACGGATTTAGTAGAGAAACAAAAGCTAGGTGACAAAACCGGAGAAGGCTTTTATGAATGGGATGAGGAATTTTCCCATCAGAAAAATGCGGAACGAGAGCAAACACTAATTCATTTTCTGAAAAAGGACATGGAGAAGACGGAGGAGAGTAAATGACAAATTACTTTTCTGAGATAGAAGATAAGACAGTAATCGTAACAGGAGGGAGTAAGGGGATTGGAAAGGAAATTGCAATCACCTTCGCTCGGTTAGGTGCTAATGTTGTTATTTCCGGAAGAAATGAACAGGTGCTGGAGGAAGCCTTGAAAGAGCTTCATTCATTTAATGAGCGTTGTATTGCTGTACAAGGCGACTTGAGTCAGTTAAAGAATATACAAGAACTAGTGGATAAGACGGTGGAAGCATTCGGTACCATCGATATATTAGTTAATAATGCAGGGGTAAATATTGCGAAGCCTGCTCTAGAGGTAACGGAGGAAGATTGGGACACTGTGCTCGACTTGAATTTAAAATCTGTTTTCTTTCTAAGCCAGGTTGCAGCAAAACATATGATCAAACGAAAAAATGGTAAAATAATTAACATAGCGTCGCAGATGGCATTTGTTGGATATTATAAGCGAGCTGCTTATTGCTCTAGTAAGGGAGGCTTAGTCCAGCTTACTAAAGCTCTTGCAGTGGAGTGGGCGCAGGAGGGGATAAAAGTAAACGGGGTTGCTCCTACCTTCATAGAAACAGAGCTGACTGCCAAAATGTTTGAGGATCAAGCTTTTAAGCAGGATGTGGAAAAAAGAATTCTATTAGATGGCTTATCACAGCCGAGTGATATCTCAGGGGCAGTACTCTTTTTAGCTTCTGATATGGCGAATTTTATGACCGGTGAAACAATAAAGGTAGACGGTGGATGGACCGCTATCTAAGAAAACAAAGGGGGAAATAGAGTGGAAGGAAAAGTTCTTTTTATTACTGGGGCAGCTAGAGGTATCGGCTATGATATCGCAAAAGCATTTTTACAATCTGGTGCGAATGTTGTTCTATCTGACATCTCGCAGGAAGCATTGGAAGAATCGGTGAAATCGCTTGGTGACAAAGCGAGAGGTATTGTTTGTGATGTGACAAAGGAAGAGGATATTGAGAGAGCCATCCATTATACGGTAGAGACTTTTGGAAGAATTGATTTCTTAGTAAACAATGCAGGAATGCAGCATGTTTCCTTTATAGAGGATTTTCCTACTGAAAAGTTCGAGCTACTAGTAAGGATTATGCTGACAGCTCCATTTATGGCAATGAAATATGCTATTCCATATATGAAGAAACAGCAATTTGGGAGAATTATTAATATGGCTTCCATTAATGGAGTTATCGGATTTGCTGGAAAAGCAGCCTATAACTCTGCAAAACATGGAGTGATCGGACTTACAAAGGTGGCTGGGCTTGAAACAGCAACCCATGGTATTACAGTCAACGCAATTTGTCCAGGTTATGTGGATACTTTGCTAGTTAGAAACCAATTTGAGGACTTAGCTCGAACAAGAAATATTGCAGTCGAGCAAGTGTTAGAAGAGGTACTATACCCACTTGTTCCTCAAAAAAGATTGTTAGACGTAAAGGAAATTACTGATTTGACGTTATACGTTGCTAGCGACTCAGCAAAAGGAATGACTGGTCAGGCAATTATTCTGGATGGTGGATATACAGCTCAATAAGAAACGGTGGAGGAGTTATTATTATACTTCTCCACCATTTTTTATTGTATCCATTCATGCAAATGACACAGCAAGGTGGTCAAGTTGGACCAATTTTTCCCCTCAGGTACCGTTACAGTGCATTTTCATGTTAAAATAAGCACTTAGTAAAAAAGAAGGAAGTGTTAAAATGGTAGGGCGTAATGAACCTTGTCCATGTGGAAGTGGGAAAAAATATAAAAAATGCTGCGAGTCAAAATCGACTGTTACGATAGAAGTTGTCCAAATGGAAGAATTAGAGCGAATTCTTCAAGGCTTTTACGATGAATATCCTAAAAGAAAGGATATGCAGGCTTACGCTGACTTAGCAGTTAAATGGAAGAAACAGTTAAGCTCCTATCTAGAAGAGGAGTTAATCGAGGCGATTACCTTAGATGAATTCTTCTTCCATTATAGAAAAGACATCTGGCAAGAATATTTAGAGAAACAACGTAAAAGGGTAGCAAGACCTTCTACATTAAAGGTGTTAGATGGCTGGAGCGAGCCTAAAGCCTTTATTGGTGAAGTATTAGAAAGCGGAGATAAATATTTAAAGGTGCGCAATATATTTTCTGAAGAAGCTATCTACTTAAAAAGAGAAAGTGAGAAGCCTGTTCCGGTTGGCATGTTTGTCTATTGCTTTACCTTACCTGATGGTCAAGAAAACGATCAGCACTATCTAGCGGTATCTAGCCTGATATTTATTCCAACTGATCATAAAGCAACATTTAGTAACCTTTCTCAGCAGTTTAAAGAGAATGAAGCATCGTTGGAGGAATTTCTAAAAGAAAACGAGCTTACTATGTGGAAAACATTATGCGAAAATGGCTATGAGGGTGGAGAGTATACATTCTTTGAAGCAGGTGTTTTGAGAAAAGCGATTAAGTTCTTAGAGAAGCACCAAAGAGATTACATACCTCTAGTGCTTGCGGTTGAGGACTATTTATTTGCCAAACAACCTAATGCCCGTAAGGACGTAGCAATTGCTGCTGGAGCTATTCGTTATGGCCAGGAATTTGGATTATTTGAACCGTTGCAGCTTACGGTTAAAGAAATTGGAGAAGCATTTGAAGTCTCTACTTCATCGTTAAATAAGTATTATCAAGAGCTAAAGGAATACCATGGGAAAAAATAAAGAAAGAGACTAGGACAGTACTTATTCCTTTCTAGATGGGCTATATGCTACTGGATTTTACTTATAAAAATTCAGAGTAGGAAACACAATTAACTCGTTTGTAAGGGTGGAAAACTAAGAATCTCACGTCGTGTGATAACGTTTTTCTAATCCACTTCCTGTCGGCCCGAGGAAAGCGTCCGACGCAGCGGGGAGCCTAAGAATAAGAATAATAAGGGAGCACTTATGATTCTAAGCGTATTTAGAGTCATAAGTGCTTCCTTTTTATTTGTCCCGGCAGTTTCTTATATAGCTAATTGCCGTAAAGGGTTAATGGAATTATGTTTATTGATTCCAAAAGGGGATAAACAGATAGAAACAAGAGAGAGGTGAAGGAAATGGATAAAAACAAAGACAAGGAAAAACATGGCTTTGATAAAAAACCGGGAAAAGACAATAATCCAGGTGGGTTAATAGATAACCCAGATGATTTAGATACGGAGAAAGAAAGTATATTTGATCAGCATGAAGACATGCAAACAGTCGATCCAATTCCGATGGAGGAACTTAATGAAAAAGTAAGAGACGAAAAGAATCATTCCTCTACCAAAAATACATCTTCAACGGACAAGCGTTACCCGGGATGATGTTTAAATATTCCTCCCCTCGGTCATAATTATTATTGAATAAGATAAGGAGTGAGGAAATGCTTACAGCGAAAAAGTTATTAGTATCTACAGGGTTTCTTTTGACTTTGGGGTTAGCGGGATGTGGAGACAATGAAGAGGTTAGCCAACCGGTTAGCCAAGAAAATGCAGAAAGTGAATTTGGCTTTGTTTCTTTTGATTTAGATATCGATACTGCTGATACAAGAGATGCAGTCGAAGTGTCGTTTGATGTAGAAAACAATCAAACGGAGGCAGAATATATTAATCGACTGGAGTCTAAAGAATTATATGGCGATGAAGCTTATGAATATTTAAAGCAGGTTTTCCAAAACTTGGACATTCAAAAAGGTATGGAGCAGCAAGAGCTAATATCAAGAGTGCTGAAAGAATTTAATGTCAGCGACTATACAGAGTTTGAATTAGATATCGAGTTCGATGATCAAACAGAAGTCGAGTATCGGGATAAAAAATAATAGAGCATAAGGCTGTTGAGAAGTTATTTTTCTCAATAGCCTTTTATATTGGGGCGAAGGCG
The DNA here is from genome assembly GCF_056856695.1 of Psychrobacillus sp. Z16_25. Lineage (NCBI taxonomy): Bacteria > Bacillati > Bacillota > Bacilli > Caryophanales > Bacillaceae > Psychrobacillus > Psychrobacillus sp. Z16_25. The sequence continues at coordinate 14,804 of NZ_JBXEOV010000030.1, forward strand.
AATCGAACCTAGAAATTATTACATTACAATGACAGAATCTTCCTGTGGGTTAGTAGACGCTCTAATGTGGGTAAATAGGGAGTAAGTACTTAAACTGAAGCGAGAAGGAGGATATGCAATGGCTATTGAAAATAACAGAAGAATTGAAATTGCACGCTCTCAAGATGAGATGTTTGAAAAGTTAGAGTTACTCCAATCGGAAGGCTACTCGGAAAGTGATATTCACGTTATTTCAAAGGAACGCGGAGACCTTAGCACATTGAACAGACATACAGACGTTTCAACTCATGAGGCTGGCTCGATAATGGACACGTTCAAATCTTGGTTCACAGGAGAAAGTGCTGTTACAGAAGGTTTGAAAAAGCTTGATTTAAGTGATGAAGAGACAGACAGGTACGCAAGAGAGGTAGCGAGTGGAAGTATCGTGTTATATACCGATGTTCTAACACATGCGCATCAAGAAACAGCTGCAACCACCACGGCTACTGCGGCTTCCACGGACCCTTCTTTACTAGGAGGAAGAACTAACTCCATAGGAACAGATATAATGGAGAAGCGTTTTACAGAAACAGAGAAGGAGCCTCTAACGGATATTGCCAAAGAGGAAGGGATGACACCTTCCACAAACGAGTATGTGAATGAAACAGAAGGTCGCTTAGATGAACCTCAAGACCGCTATGTAAGAGGAGAGAGTTTTCAAACAGATCCTATTTTAGCCGATGAAACGAATCATATAGGACATTCCATGGAAGAAGACCGATTATCAAGAAATAGCAGACCTCCACTGGATGAAAGTTTACCTTTAGAAGAAAAGGCTTATGGAGCGCATTCTCCTGGGGCAGATCCTAATTTGGGACCCGCTGCTTTTAGTGACGAAGAGGTTGAAGAGCGGACAAGAGGAGAAAGCGAACAAGATGATGTAAAATATGAAAGAGCAAAAAAATTAGAAGAAAGCAATCCTATGAAAAGGATGGATTTGAAATAATAGAAGGGGGTGTCCCGTAAGTAAAACACTTATGGGACACTCCTTCCTGCTTTTAAGATTGCTTGGGAGCAATGTTTAGTTAAGTCGTTTTGGGGAGGGCATTGGGTAAATGGATTTTGTGGCAATCGATTTTGAGACAGCAAATAGTGCTAGGGCAAGTGTTTGCTCCGTTGGTATTGTGGTAGTGGAAAATGGAAAAATTCAAGAGGAGATTCACTCTTTGATTAATCCATTATCTGATTTTCATTATATGAATACAAGAATTCATGGAATAACAGAGCATATGGTGCAGGATTCACCAACTTTTGATGAATTCTGGCCCAGCTTTAAGAAGTATATGGGAAATCAAAAGCTTATTGCCCATAATGCTAGCTTTGATATGGGGGTTTTAAGGGCATCTATTAACCAAATAGAAGAAGAGCACCCAGAATTCTTATATGCTTGCTCTTATCGGATCTCTAAAAAGATCTGGCCAGATTTATATAATCATAAGCTTTCAACCGTTTCTGATTTTTTAGGGATTCCGCTTAAACATCATGATGCTTTAGAGGATGCTAGAGCGGCTGCAATTATTACAATGGAGGCGTTGAAGCACACACAAACCAGATCTTTAGAAGAGTTATCAAAGCTGCATAAAATTAAGCTTTATCCTTTTGTTTTACCAACAAAGCAAGCAACTCGATAGATAGAGAGTATAATTTATATTCCGCAGTGAGAACCTAGCTGTTATAACAGGGAAGAGAGGGATCATAAATGGGAAACTTAATGTCTTATGGAGATGATTACAAGTATATTCCTACCACGTCTGTTGCGAGTGGAACTGGGATACAGGTTATGCCGGACGTATATATGCACACGATCCAAATCGTGAATATTTGTTTAGTCGGAGACGAAAATCACTTTGTGTTGGTGGATGCTGGAATGCCAAAATCAGCGGAGAAAATATTTGAGGTCATAGAAGAGCGTTTTGGAAAAAATAAAAAGCCTGCAGCAATTATTCTAACGCATGGACATTTTGATCATGTAGGGGCAATTATTGAACTGATAGAAAAGTGGGATGTCCCAGTATATGCTCACTCCCTAGAGCTGCCTTTTTTGACTGGTAAGCAAAGCTATCCTGAAGCTGACACGTCAGTAGAAGGAGGAGTGGTAGCCAAAATGTCTGGTATGTTTCCGATAGAGCCCATTAATTTGGGGGATTATGCAAAAGAGCTACCGGCTGACGGGACGGTTCCTCACATGCCAGGATTTACATGGTATCATACACCTGGACATACTCCAGGACACGTTTCTTTATTTAGAGCTTCAGATGGAGTACTGATTGTTGGAGATGCTTTTGTAACAGTAAAGCAAGAATATTTGTATAAGGTATTAACCCAGGAACAAGAGATAAGTGGGCCGCCAAGATATTTAACTACAGATTGGGAATCTGCAAGGGATTCGGTCACTTTACTAGAAAGCCTTAACCCAAAAGTTGCGGTTACAGGACATGGCCTACCCATGAGTGGCGATTTATTAACCAGCAATCTTCATCTACTTGTTACGGAGTTCGAGCGAATTGCAAAGCCAGCACACGGAAAATATGTAGATGATGCTCAAAAAAGAAGCTGATTAGCTTCTTTTTTTATGGAAAGCAAATATTAATCAATCTGTTCTGCAAGCTTTATTAATTCTTCTTTTATTTGAGCTTCATCTCCATCAAACTCGTTTAATGTAAAGGAATAGCTAACATCATCTACCTGAACATCAAGATTATTTGGAGTGCTAAAATAGGCCGTATGCCCTGTACTTAACTTAATTTCCTCCGGGCTTGAATTTGGATATTCACGTGTCGCTTGGTTAACGGACAAATAAAGAAAGGTGTTACTTGAACTTGAAGCAATGAACGTCGCCTCAACATTTACCCGGTTACCTCCTATGTCGGTGATACCCGCTGATTTAAATCCTGAGCTTTCAAAAGGAAGTTGGGAGGGGAGGTTGATATCAAAAGGCATTGCCTCAATAGCCTCCTCGAGCGACGGTGCTTCATAAAAGGTAAACAACTGATCCTCACTTTCTTGCTGAACTGTAAGATTAGAAGTATCTAGCTTTTCAGCACAGCCAGTAAGTAGCAGCAGGCTTCCTATAATAAGTAGTTTCTTAATAATAGTATTCTCCCCCTTTAGTTTATTTTAGTATATTTCCATTTAATATAAATAGAATCAGCATTATCCATTTGTTGTTAGTTAAAACTCTAGCAAAACAAAAAGTACTTACGATTTATTATTTTGAGTAATCGTAAGTACTTTTTTTGTTCATCACTATTTTATTTTGCATTGGGAGCTTTTCATAGGAATTTTTGGATCTGTAGCTTTCCACACATCTGGATTTCGTAAGGTAGAAGGAGATAATTTCCAAATCATCTCTCTTTCAAAGCGTAATTGTAGCGAAATCGCAAGATCGGACCAGATAATCGCAAAATCCGAGTGATTAATCGCTAAGATACCACTCTTAATCGCAAGATAGATGTTCACAATCGCAAGATTCCCCTCGGTCGGAGCGTAATCCAAAATCTCAACTGCCGATAGACTAAGTGCCCTCTTGTATAAGCTACTATTACTTATTCAATTTCCACACAGAGTAGTTAAGTCCAAGGGCAAAAGCGACCCAACCCATATATGGCAGCATTAAGGCGCCAGCTGTTTTATCCTTCTCCTGGAATTGATAGGCGGTTAATGCGATAGCTCCAAGCATCACCGTCATTTCTATAAGAGCCGTGCCTCTAAGACCCCAACGGAAAAATAGAAAGGACCATAGAAAATTTAAACCAAGCTGTAGTTCATATGCCGGTATCTTCTCTAAAGAAGAGTTTTCTTCTTGTTTCTTATCAAAGCGATATTTAGCTAGTCCCATTGCGGCATAAAGAACTGTCCATACGATTGGGAAGACCGGTGGAGGTGGAGCGAATGAGGGCTGTTTTAGCCTTTTGTATTTTTCCTGAGCGTTTCGATTGGCTAACCAGCCTGTTATAGATCCTCCTAATACTGGTACGAGAATACTGAGGGCTAATTTTTTCTTGTTAAGCTTTCCATCAACCTTTAATATTTCCACGTCGTTCCCTCCTAAAAGTTGTTTCTATTTTTATTCCCTATATTTTTTGGTTTAGCCAGTAAATTTTAAACAAACAGAATTATCTGTGAGTGATATAATGGTATTTATCCCGCATTAAGGGACAGTAAGACTCCCACTTCCAGATGGCAAAAGAAATGAGACAGCTAAGTGGGAGATCAACTGTCCCTAAAAGCCCGATTGGTTCAACTAATGATTGG
>NZ_JBXEOV010000031.1:0-18624 GCF_056856695.1 Psychrobacillus sp. Z16_25
TGTCATGTTTGTTTTGCGATATGTTTCAATCGCTGTATATCTTGACGTTTTGCATGTTCAGTTTTCAATGTTCATTTGTTATATCTCTTCCGAGACAACTACTTCATTCTATCATTTTCGACATAAAGTGTCAACAACTTTTTTTGTTTTCTTTTTTTATGTCGTTTTGACAGCTACTCAATATTACTACTCTCCATTAGAAGAGTCAAGAGTTTTTTAAAGTTTTTTCATTACAACTTATATCCTTTTTTTGAGGACTTTTGTATCTTATCACCGATTGATAGGTTTCGTCAACAACATTTTTCGACAAAATTTGCAGATGTATTTATCCTATCTATATATAGTATGAGATAAAGCGCTTTATCTCATACCTCTTAAACTGTACGAATATCATCCCAAGCGCAGACAATCTCTGTGTAAGGGTTCCCTCCTATATTGACTTCTACTTGATCAATTTCTTTTGCCCCAAGGGATTCATAGAAAAAGCACGCCTTATTTTCTGCGAGCACTAATACAAGCATAGTATAAACTTCGCGATCAACTAAGTCTTTTATGATAGGTTTGACTAGCTTTTTCCCTAATCCTTTCCCTTGATACTCTTCTAATAGATAGATTGCATATATTTCACCTTTATATGAAGGATAACCCCCACTCCGCTCTAAGCCGCCCGAAGAAAATCCCACAACTTCATTTTTTTCATTTACAGCAACGTACACATCTCCGCGTGGAACTGCATAATCCCAAATCTTCTTTCTGCTTTCGTACGTAAGGTTGCTCAAATATTCATCTGAAACTATCCCCTTATAGGTAGTTCTCCAGCTATCCACATGTACCTTAGCAATACCGGTAACATCTTCACTTTTTGCTCTTCTTATCACAAAGCTCATCTATATACCCCCGCTTCTTCCTTCTATTTATGTATCTCTTTGATTATTCTTCCCACTTCTCTCAATCTCCTTTAAAGCAATAAAAAAAAGAGGAGCATAAGCCCCCCTATTGTTTATACGTGGAATATGAAATATAGTACAAACACAACCCACATGCCATACATGATTGGGTGTATTTCTTTTATTCTTCCAGCAGCAATCATCGTTATTGGGTAAAAGATAAAGCCAATTGCGATACCAGTAGCTATTGAATAAGTTAGCGGCATCATAATAATAACGAAAAACGCCGGAACTGCTACTTCAAAACGATTCCAATTAATTTTCCCAATTGCAGATACCATTAATACCCCAACGATAATAAGTGCTGGTGCTGTGACATAAGAAGTAATTACACTTAAGACCGGATAGAAGAATAGAGATAACAAGAATAAAATACCCGTGACGACAGCAGCAAACCCAGTACGCGCTCCTGCAGCTACCCCTGCTGAGGATTCTACATAAGAGGTAGTAGTAGAAGTACCAGCAATCGCGCCTGTCACAGTTGCTAGAGAATCAGCTAAAAGTGCTTTGCCTGCTCTAGGCAGCTTATCGTCTTTCATTAAGCCTGCTTGGTTTGCAACGGAGATAAGAGTTCCCGCTGTATCAAAGAAGTCTACAAACAAGAATGTTAATACTACTACTAAGAATTGAGTTGTAAGCAATACTGTTGGATCATCAAAAAACACATCAAATGCAGCCCCAAAAGTAGGAGAGATATCCGGAATCTTTCCAACAACAGCATCCGGAATTGGCACAAGAGAGAAAATCATCCCGACGATTGCCGTAATCAGCATTCCATAGAAAATACCGCCTTTTATTCCCTTAACCATCATCACTACTGTAATAACTAGCCCGAAAATTGTTAATAGGATATTAGGATCTGTTAGGTCTCCGATCGAAGCGACAGTATTCTCGTTACTAACGATAATTTTTGAGTTCTGCAATCCAATGAACGTGATAAATAGCCCGATACCAGCTCCGACTGCATATTTTAATTCAGAAGGAATCGCATTTATAATTGTTTCACGAATTCCACTTAATGATAGGATAATGAATATAATACCTGAGAATAAAACACCTGTTAAACCTATTTGCCAAGGTATCTCAAACTGCAACACCACAGTGTAAGCAAAGAATGCATTTAGCCCCATACCTGGTGCTAAAGCAATAGGATACCTTGCAATCAATCCCATGAATAAACAGCCGACAGCTGCCGCAAGAGCCGTTGCTGTAAAGACAGCCCCCTTATCCATGTACATAAAATCTGGTAGACCCGGTACCGTTTCTAGAGATAACGTTAACGGATTGACTACTAGAATGTAAGCCATAGCCAAAAACGTTGTTAGACCCCCAATAATTTCACGACGATAATTTGTTCCTAGCTCTTCAAAACGAAAATACTTTTTCATAAGTTCCTCCATTTTTTTGTCTAGATAACGAAAAAAAGCACACGACTTTTAGTCGTATGCTTATCTCAAATAAGTGAATAGAAATAAATATCCTTCACTCATCGTAGTCGGACCATTTACGGTGGTCCGGTAGAGACTTTTGGGCCATATTCCCAACGTTATACGACGACATAATTAAATTTATGTTAGTAATATACCATTATATTACTAGGATATCAATACAAAAAGACGAACATTTTTTAATATTCAATTTTAATAGTTCGCTTTTATAATACGCTACTCTGCTGTCTCTGTTTCTCCCTCTTCCATGTCATCTGGGAATACAGTACTATCAAACACTTCATTCGTAGCAGCATCAATCATATTAAATGTAAGCTTTAAATCGTCTTCTGTTTTTCCGTCAAAGGCCCCATAATACGCACCTGATAAAACCAATCCAAAGATTGCAAAACCATCAAGTCCATTTTCATAAGCTTCTCTGTCTACCTTTATATCAAATTCACTAAAATCTTTATTATATGTAATTTCTTTAATAGATGGATATTCTCCAGAAGTCACAATATCCTCGACGGTACTTGCAATTTCTTCTTTCATTTCCTTCATCATTTCTTTGTGCTTAGATTTAGACATAGTGTAAGTAACAGAGCCATCAGCGTTTACCTTTGCCTCTTTCATGCCTTCCTCTTTAGCGCTACTAATTATTTCTTCCTCTGTAGTGTCTTCGAAGAAGCTTTCAGGCAATGTCACTTCAACATTTAGTAACCCCTTATCAACACTTACTTCTTCTGATTTTTTATTTTCCGTTTCTTTATTTTCAGCTTCTTCAGATCCACAGCCTGCTAGCAAAGCAACTGCCCCAAGAGCCAATAGCCATTTTTTCATATAGATTCTCTCCTTTTATCGTCAACTTACCAAGTCCAGCCGTAGCTCTTCACTTCGATGGTCGCTACTTTTGAACCGACACCCTTTGGAAGATCTGGATAACTTAATTCAAATCCTGCTTCGTTTCCTGGAGCTAACCCGACGTCCACACTACCTTCTAATACTCCTAACAGCTTTCCGTCCTTATCTAGTAGAGCAGCTGCTAATCGAATATCATCCTGCTGTTCTTCTGTAGGGTTTTTCACTAGCCCTGTCACTTTGTAACCGTATTCTCCGTCAATCCCTTTAACAGAAGAAACTTCCATTAAATTCGGATCCTCTGTTGTTTCTTCGAAATTGTAGTTATAAGTCGTTTCTTTAAACTCTGTTTCGGTTGATACACCATCTAAGATAGTAGATTCTACTATAAAAGCAGTTTCGCCAGGTTTCACTACACTAGGAATGGAATAAATCATCGATGAAGTACCTAAAACACTATCATCCTGTCCTTTAAAGTTCATTTGAGTTTCTCCTATTTCTACTGCTGTTTCCCCTGTATTTTTAAGAATAGCAGCTGAATGAACCCAAACACTATCAATAGAATCTTTCCAAGCGCCACTCACCTGTTGATCGATTTCTACCTTTGCAACTTTTTCTTCTTTCGCTTCCTCTTTGCTAGTGTTTGCCTCGCTCTCACTAGAAACAGTAACTTTTTCATCACCACATGCCACTAGTAAAAGTGACAAAAGCATTAAAATCCCTAATTTTTTCATGCCAATCACCTTTCTTTTGTACTAAAAAAAATCTTATCACAGCATGAATCATTCTCTTTTATTTTTGATTATTGTTATTTTATTTAATATTTTATTAATAGAGAAGTTTAACTATTTTTTTAAAATGATATTTACATTCCAAAATAAATACCCTTCTATTAATTAGTTGCTGAACTACCGGATAGAAGAGACAAACAAATACAAAGTCCCTCTTTACCATGCATCGCATGACTAAAGAGGGACTATACTTTTATACATATTAATTATCTGTTTGTTTTTGCTTCTTTTTCAAATACTCTGCACGAATTTTTTCAAGCTGCTGCTTTTTATCAAATGTAGCAGGCTTGTTTTTTTCATGGTACTTTGCAACAGCTGCCTTGCCTTTTGAATCCAATTGGTATTTCCCCATATTGTTCACCTACTTTTCTTGTCTTTCATGAGAATCTATTCAATAAATATAATATACCTTACTTACTGAACGAGACTCTTTTACTTTATTATTGTACCGCTTCCTCGTCTATATAAATAAAACATAAAGAGCTCTATAATTTTGCCTACTTACTTGAATTATGTTACCACAAAAAAGATCTTCGGTTACCAGGATTAAAGCTTAAACGGAAGTTTAAATAAACCTTCAAGGTTTTTCCAAAAAGTCCTCCACTAACTTTATATACTGTTCTGGATGACGCAATACCAATTCACAATGACCATATTCTCTTAGACAAACGATTTTAGCTTGCGGATAATGCTTTCGCAAGTATTTTGCAGATTTCTTTGCTATCAATTCATTGAGCGTTGTTCCATGATAATAAATCACTTCTATATTGTCCCTCTTTAGATTTTTAGGTAATTGAAATTGTCCGACGGAAGTTACAGCATTTTTTATTGTTTCGTTGTTCATTGCATCCATCATTTCGAGGAAATAGTTCATATAATTTTTAGGGATAAAGGATTTCTCACACATATTCAAAGTTTTGGCATCACGCTGTTGAGTTTTTCGAGTTAAGCTTATGTATTGTTGAATGAAGAGAGCTGTTAATACCTTATTTTGTGGTACTAGCGGTGCTCCCTCTAAAAATAATTTTTCAATATGTATTTTGTCATTCGCCCATAAAAGGGAAGCTATAGATCCACCCATTGACATCCCACAAATCGCAAATATGTTATTCCCATAGTGTTCGATATAATATTTTTCAATATCCTTTGCTGCTTTCTGAACAGATATAAAGGTACTTTTTTCTATGGGGTCATGCCCATCTAAAATAGGGACAATAACATAAAACCTTTGACTAAAATAATCAATTTGCGGTTTCCATACTTGCCAAGGTACCTGAAATCCATGAATCAGCATCATCTTTTTATTTATAGAATTTCCAAACTCTAAAAATCTCATCTTGTAGATTTCCTTTCAGCCGGTAGTGATTTCTTTGCTTCAACATTATCATACAGCAAGAAAACCAGAAGGAATGAAAAGGGTCCTCCCAATAAAAAAACTCCCTTATCATGGACTACATGAATAGAGGGAGTTTTTTTGGGGGTTATACCGTTGAACTAATATTGCCTCTACCTAGGTCATACCTTCTACGTCCTTGCGCCTGTCGCTTTGCTATCGGCGCAAAAAAGATCCTCGCCATCGCGAGGATCTTTTTTATTCCCACTCAATCGTAGCTGGTGGCTTGCTCGTTACATCATACAGTACGCGGTTGATGTGTGGTACTTCGTTTACAAGGCGGGTACTAACTTTTTCTAGTACGTCCCATGGGATGCGTGCCCAGTCGGATGTCATGCCGTCGATGGATGTTACGGCGCGGATTCCGATTGCGTAGTCATACGTACGTGCATCGCCCATTACACCTACACTGCGAATGTCAGGCAGTACCGTGAAGTATTGCCAGATATCGCGGTCAAGTCCGGCTTTTGCAATTTCTTCGCGAAGGATTGCATCAGATTCACGTACAATTTCTAGTTTTTCTTCCGTCACTTCACCAAGGACACGGATTGCAAGTCCAGGACCCGGGAACGGCTGGCGCCAAACGATTTCATCTGGGAGACCAAGCTCTGTACCAAGCTCGCGAACCTCGTCCTTGAATAATGTTTTTAGCGGTTCGATCAGCTTAAACTGCATGTCCTCTGGTAGTCCGCCAACGTTATGGTGAGATTTGATTGTTTGCGCTGTCGCAGTACCACTTTCAATGATATCTGTGTAAAGTGTTCCTTGTGCTAGGAAGTCCATGCCCTCTAGCTTGGAAGCTTCATCGTCAAATACATAAATGAATTCGTTACCGATAATTTTACGTTTCTTCTCTGGATCCGAAACTCCAGCCAGCTTGCTCATGAAGCGTTCGCGAGCATCGATTTTAATCACGTTCATATGGAAGCCTTCAGAGAAGGTTTTCATCACGCTCTCTGCTTCGCCTTTACGAAGTAAGTTGTGATCGACAAACATACAAGTCAATTGGTCACCAATTGCTTTATGTATTAATACAGCAACAACAGAAGAGTCAACTCCTCCGCTTAGTGCGCATAATACTTTTTTATCTCCTACTACTTCACGAATTTTTTCGATTTCCATTTCAATGAAGCTCTCCATTGTCCAGTCGCCTTTTGCTTTACATACATCGAATACAAATTGACGAAGTAATTCGATTCCGTAGATAGAGTGACGTACCTCTGGATGGAACTGAACCGCATAAAGACCCTTTTCTACATTTGCCATTGCAGCCACTTCACAGGATGGGCTTGTCGCGATTACCTCGAAGCCTTTTGGTGCAGCTGTCACATGGTCTCCGTGACTCATCCATACAACATGGTTTTTCGGAAGATCGCCGAATAGCGCTGTTGGATTTTTTACGTCGATTTCTGCTTTCCCATATTCACGGAATGACGCTTTTTCTACTTTCCCACCATAAAAGTGAGCCATTAATTGCATTCCATAGCAAATTCCTAGGATTGGAATATTTAATTCAAAAATAGCTGGGTCGATGTGAAATGCATTTTTATCATACACAGAATTTGGACCACCTGAAAAAATGATACCGGTCGCATTCATTTTCTTCACATCTTCAGCAGTTACAGTATGTGGGTGAAGCTCGCTATATACGCCAAATTCACGGATACGACGAGTGATTAGCTGATTGTACTGACTTCCGAAATCTAGAACAACAATCTTTTCTTGCTCTTTCAACAAAGGAGTTGAAGACATTTTTTCCACCTCTTCTAAATAGTTTCCAAACCGTAGCGTATAATAAAAAACGCGTACGAAAGTATTTCCTCTTTCTACGCGCTTATGTTCTCTACTAAAAAAGGCGAATGCATACCAAAAAGGCATAGGACATTCACCTTCATAGTCAAGTCATTTTCGGTAACTTGGTAGAGACATCCGAACCATATTATCGGACATATACGAGGGCAGCTTTGGTCAATTTAATTTCCTTCAAGTTTACAGGTACTTAGATGGAAAATCAACTGCCTAACTGATTGATTAAATTTTCCCAACTTTCTCTCAACGTTTGAAAGTTTAACTCGTTTTTATTATTACCATAGAAGCCTTTTTGATATTCTTTCGTTAATCGTTTCATATGGTTTTCACCAAAACTCTCATCAACTGACTTTGCAAAGTCCATGAGAGTTTGTCCTTGGCTTCTCTTATAGCCGTAACTCGCCAGTTGCTTCAATAGCTGATGATACATCTTTTCAAAGGTTTTCCAATCCTTTGCTCTTATACGATAAGAAGGAATCAATATCTTTGCGATCCACTTTCTTCGATAATGATAGAAAATCAAGGCTAACAGAATTAATCCAACGATCGACCAGATAACAGCAGCCTTATGATTATCTACCCAATCTACTACACTTTCCATGCGCTCTGTGAAAGTCTTAGAAGTGGCTTTTTGCTGATTAGCAGCCTCTTCTGGTCTTTCCGGCGCTTGCTCCGGCTGTTCCATAACAGGAGAAGTTACTTCTGTTTGTCTTTCCACATCATAATCGATATTTGCATAGTTCGTAAATCCGATTGTTGGCTCGAATGGCATCCAACCGATTCCTGGTAAATACGCCTCTACCCATGAATGGGCATTGTCATTTGTAACCTGATAAACAGTCCTGTCACCCGTTTTTTCCAAGTCCTCACCGGGAGCAAAGCCTTTGACCCACCTTGCTGGGACACCGATAGAACGAAGCATTACAACCATAGAAGTGGAGAAATTATCACAGTAACCAATCTTTGTATCAAAAAGGAATTGGTCTACATAATCAATGTCACCAGTCGGGATAGCTGCTTCATTTTGATTATAAGAGAAGCCATTTTGTCTAAAGTATCGCTCAATCCGCTTAGCCTTTTCATACAGATTATCCTCTGTAGAAGTTACTTGCTCTGCAAGATCTCTCACTCTCTGTGGCAGGGCATCAGGCAATTGAAGATAGCGATTTAGGTCTTCGCCTAATTCCTCCACGCCCTCTAAAGTGGTAGCTCGTAATTGCGTTAAGCTGTATTCTGGCTCACTGAACTCTATATCATATTGCTTTGGTAAGGAGGTAGTTCGACCATCCGCCGAACCTATTTGCTGATTAAATACTGTCAGACTATAAGACGTTTCAGACCCAGCATGAACTCTACTGATGCCATATGGCTGAACAACATAAGGAAAGTCTCGAATCATATTAATAGATGCAATCTCTGTATTCTCTATCGGACCAGGATTTACGTCTTGAAGAAAAGAAGTTCCTGTTGGAATTGTAATGGAATCATATGGAGGTTCTTCAGAATTTATCCATCCCTTTGATGTATAAGTATCCTTTGTCTCTACCTTCCAATATTGTCTAGAAGAAGACACTGCCTGAAATACTAATGTGTCATCACTTGCAAATGCCCCACCTAGCTTTTCATCATTATCTCCATACCCTACCTTTCTAAGTGTTCCACCATTCCCTCCTCTTCCAACTGCATCTAAACTAGAGGATGTAAAGAAGGGCACTGGATCAGGCCATACAGGTGCTGCCTTAGGTAAGAGGTAAGCTACCCCTCCACTGAGCCCCAATACCAGAAAGAGGCTTGTAACAACAGAAAAGAGAAATTTCCCCTTATTCTCTAGACCATGCTCTTCCATAAGCTTTTTGGCATATAGCAATCCCATGATCATAAAACCAGAGGTCAATGTAATAATTATTCCCGTTTTTCCATTGTAAGGACTAAAGGTATCCAGGATTGTTACGAATAAAACAGTTAGCACAAAAAACAATAACAGGCTTTTTCGAATCATAATCCAATAGTTAATCAGATAAGCTGCCATCCAGAGAAGTACATAAAAAAGTGCAGTCCGAAAAGGATCCGTGATAGCTGTCCATTCTCCCCTCATGACAGCTTCTATGTTCTTCATGAATACTTGTCCCAAAAAGCTCCAGCCTTCTCTAGAAAAAAAGGATACATCGGCATATATATAGACAACAATCCAGCCTATCAGCAGCATCTTAATCGGAATACCTATTTTCCAGCTGAGGCCAATAAAATAAAATAAAAAGGATATCCCTATAAATAGTAGAAATAGTCCCATATAATTCGTGTCAGTCAGCACAATGACCGGCTTCAGCCACTCTCTTAATAACATAAAGACAAATACGTAGATGATAAATGTTAGTAATCTATTTTGATTAGACGCAGACATTTAGCGTTTCACCTCCATAAAGGCTTGAGCAAATCGATCCTTTGAAATTGTATGAACATGAATGCCTCTGCTCCTTGCATACTGATAAATAGAAGTTTCCTCTTTTGATAATTTTTCATCTTTACTTTTTACCACGAAGCATCTACATGCCCTCATACCACCTGCAGCCTTTTGAATACTATCAATCCATTCATAAGTTAGGGAACTCGTGATATATAAAATAGAGGTTGCCTGCGCAATGGCAGGATCCCCTACTACCACCTGCTCCATCGGCTTTGTTAAGTCCGGCTGAACCCTGGTCAAGTGATACAGCGATTGCTGCAATTGTCCTTCGTTTTCTACTGATTGGAAAAACACACGATCTTCTCCTATAGAAAGAAAGGCGCTAGAGGCTTGATGGCGTACAACTGACTGGAGAATAGAAGCCGTAAAATCTACAACATCCTCAAACAACGGAGAGGGAGATCTGTCCATTAGGATAAATAAATCCTGAGATTGCCTGTCTTCAAATTCCTTTGTCTTCAATGTCTGTGTTCTAGCAAAAGATTTCCAGTGAATCCAAGAAACACGATCTCCTGGCTGATAAGATCTTACCCCAGTTGCCATAGTTGTATCTTTATTTACCTGAATCCTAGACGCAGCTGCTCCTTGGTCATACCTAGTTTCTATTGGTATATACACCATATCCGTTAAATTAGGAAAGACTAATATTTTCTTTTTATTAGCGATAAATTTCTCTTTTTTTACCCAACCAAATAAATCGCTAACTTGGATTGTTACTCCGTTAAACTCATGCTCCCCACGTGGGATACGATCTATTTCATATTTCCAAGTGAACTCCTTTTTCATTCCCCAAAATACGAGCTGCCTTCTCGGTAATCTGTTTTTTAGTGAGGAGCTAACCTCCTCTTGAAACCATACAAATAGAAGAGGAAAACCATTCTCCCTTGTTACTTTCACAGTAGCCGCAAATTTCCCTCCACTATGAACCTTTCCCGTCTCAATCGTCCGTTCTACCTCTAGGTTGGATAAAGGATATAAAAATAGTAGTAGGGAATACAAAGAAAGCGGAACTACCAGATAAAAAAGAAACCAACTGACAAATCCCCCCTGGAACATCGCATACACAAATGCTACAACCAGGAGAAATAACACTCCCATAAATCCCTTCCATTTTTTCATTCCAACTAATCTTGCAAGCATCTAATTGACCTTCCTTTTAATAGGAACAGGAGCCCTCTTCACGATTCTTCCTAACACTTCTTCTGATGAGATACCGTCATACCTTGCCTCTGGACGAAGAATCACCCGATGTCCAAAAACAAATGGAAGAAGGTATTGAACGTCATCAGGCAACACATAGTCTCTTCCATTTAATAAAGCAATCGACTGGGAAGCTCTCATGAGTGCTATAGAGGCACGTGGACTAACGCCTAAATAAATATAAGTGTCATTTCTTGTACGAGCTGCCAAGTCTACGATATATGCTTTAAGAGTAGCGTCTACGTTTACTTCACGCGCTTTCCTTTGTAAAGCAACCAGCTCTTCAAGAGTAATGACAGGCTCTAAGGTCTCAAGCGGAGAATCATGCTCTAAGCGATTTAATATTTCTATTTCCTCTGTTGCGCTAGGATAACCCATTCTTACCTTCATCAAGAAGCGGTCTAACTGTGCCTCTGGAAGCGGGTAGGTCCCTTCATGCTCAATCGGATTTTGGGTTGCCATTACAAAGAATGGTTTTGGAAGGGGCATCGTCACACCATCGATTGTTACCGATGCTTCCTCCATCCCTTCTAGCAGGGCAGACTGTGTTTTAGGAGATGTTCTATTGATCTCATCCGCTAAAACAATGTTCCCTAATATAGGTCCTGGGCGAAACTCAAATTCTAGTTCCTTAGGGTTATAGATAGAAACCCCTAGCACGTCCGATGGTAATAAGTCTGGGGTAAATTGAATTCTTTTAAAATCTGCACCGATCGACTTTGCTAATGCACGTACCATCATTGTTTTCCCTACCCCTGGCACATCCTCTAGGAGAATATGACCTTCTGCTAGTAATGCTACCACTGCAAGCTCGGCAATGTCTCTTTTCCCAATCATCACCTTTTCTATATTTGAAATAATTAATTGCATTTTATTGTAATCTACCACTAATGTTTCCCCCCTGCTTTCTATTAATTGACTAATCTGATAATTCAATGTGCAATGAGACTAAAAAAAAATTAACCCACATACTCTTTATTATAGAGTTTGTGGGTCTAGTTGAATATATTTATTTCCAAAATTCATCAAATATAGTAATTGGCATATGACGTTTATGCATAGAACGATTGTAAAATCCTTCTATTTTTTCCTGTACCTCTGGTGATACTTGTTTACCTTCTAGATAATCGTCGATATTATCGTAAGTCACTCCCAGTGCTACCTCATCTGGTAAGGCTGGGCGTTCCTCTTCTAAATCTGCAGTCGGAACCTTGGTATACAAATGCTCAGGTGCACCTAGATACTTTAGGAGCTGCTTCCCTTGTCTCTTGTTTAGTCGGAATATAGGAGTTAAATCGACACCGCCATCTCCATATTTCGTATAAAATCCTGTCACTGCCTCTGCTGCATGATCTGTTCCCAGGACGATACCATTATTCATAGCGGCTATGGAATATTGTGCCTTCATACGTTCTCTAGCCTTTTCATTCCCTTTCGCAAAGTCGCTCAAAGTGATTCCAGCTTCCACTAAGGCACGAGCACTTGCATCTACCGCTTCTTTAATATTAATCGTTAGACGTTTACTTGGCTGTATAAAGTCTAACGCGTCTTGGCGATCATGCTCATCGAATTGTACACCATAAGGAAGGCTTACCGCGATAAAGGAATACTTATTCTCACCTAGCTCCTCATTTAATTCATTTACCGCTAGTTGAGCTAGTTTTCCTACTAAAGTAGAATCCTGACCACCAGATATGCCTAGTACCATGCTTTCTAAAAAAGGATGTTTCTTTAAATACGCCTTCAGAAAGTCAATGCTTAATCGAACCTCTTCTTCCACGTCAATGACTGGTTTTACCTTTAATGCTTCAATAATTTCTCTTTGTTTATCAGACATTAATAAGCCCCTCCATTTTGTGCAATAAATTGTTGTTCCATTTCCTTCGTTTCTTGAATGTTACGCATTTTGTTATCCCAGCATTTTTGGCTTAAATCAACTGGATATTCCTCTGGATTTAAAGAGCGTTTATATTCATCCCATAGAAGTTCAAGATTCTCCTCTGCATAACGACGAATCTCTTCTAAGGACGGATTGTTATAGATAATCTGGCCATTTTCTATAACCTTTACATGCAAATCCTTCGCTTCAAAGTTTGTAACAAACTTCGAAACAAATGTATGAATTGGATGGAACATCTTCAATCTTTCCTCTTGCGATGGGTCCTCATCATGCATGGTGATATAGTCACCCTGAGATTTTCTATTCCCTTTATCAATAATTCGATAAAGTTTCTTTTGCCCAGGGGTAGTAACTTTTTCTGTAGTGGAGGAGATTTTAATCGTATCTTCCATTTCTCCTTGCTCGGTTTCGATGGAGACAATTTTATATACTGCTCCAAGTGCTGGTTGGTCATAGGCTGTGATCAGCTTTGTTCCGATTCCCCAGCTATCCACTCTTGCTCCTTGGGCTTTAAGGTTCAGTATAGTATATTCATCCAAATCATTCGAAACAATTATTTTTGCATCATGGAAGCCAGCAGCATCTAGCATCTTCCTTGCTTCCTTAGACAAGAAGGCGATATCTCCAGAATCTAAGCGAATGCCAATGAAGTTAATTTTATCCCCTAGCTCCTTCGCCACTTTAATGGCAGTCGGCACCCCAGTTTTCAACGTATTGTAAGTATCAACAAGGAACACACAATCCCTATGTCTCTTTGCATATGAATGAAAAGCTTCGTATTCGTTCTTATAAGCTTGAACAAGTGAATGAGCATGGGTTCCTGCTACCGGGATTCCAAAAAGCTTTCCTGCTCGTACGTTACTTGTAGCTTCAAAGCCACCGATAAATGCAGCTCTTGTTCCCCATATAGCCGCATCCATTTCCTGTGCTCGTCTGGAACCAAACTCCATCGCGACCTCTTCTTTTACTACTTGTTTAATACGAGAGGCCTTTGTAGCGATAAGTGTTTGATAATTAACGATATTTAGCAGTGCAGTTTCTACCAGCTGCGCTTCTGCCAACTTTGCTTCTATACGGATAATTGGTTCGTTTGGAAACACTAATTCCCCTTCAACCATCGAGTAAACATCACCAGTAAATCGAAGTGTACGTAAATAATCTACAAAGTCTTCTCGGTAGCCGAGATCATGTTGCAGGTATTCTAAATCACTTTCGCTAAAACGAAAATCTCGTAAGTAATCAAGACACCTCTCTAGTCCAGCAAAGACAGCATAGCCATTTCCAAAGGGAAGCTTTCGAAAAAAGAGTTCAAACACTGCTTTTCTCTCGTGCATATTGTCTGCCCAATACGCCTCCGCCATATTTATTTGATAAAGATCTGTATGTAACATTAAACTGTCATCTGGATAATTTTTTTTCATTAGAATAAAATCTCCTTCTCGTCACTATTAGACTAATTATACACCATTTACCCTTTTACTTTGCAATTAATCCGTCACCACTATACACACAGACATCAGCCTTAAATGGAAAGAGGAGACGAGCGACTAACAGGCGGGAAGAATGATTATTCTTTTGTCCGAAGATGTCTAACTGTGGATTTATTTTTTCGACAAAATAAAACCAGTCACCCCAAAGAGCGACTGGTAAAGATTGGTTACCCATATAATATATTTACTCAAAGATATAAAAATCGTCAAGGAAAAATAAGTAAATTACTGAATATTATTTTAATAAAACACCTTTAACAAAACGCTTAATCGAAAACATACCAGCTTAACTGTACATTTATCATAATCGCTATTTTTATTTAGATAAGTCTACACAGCCCTGATAGATTAACTCAAATAATTCTTCAATATCCTCTTCCTCCACGCAAGAAAACGCTACACGAATGTCGGTTGAATTACTTGCGATGACTCCAACCCCATATTCATCTAACAAATGAAGACGAAGAGTTTCTGCATCAAGCTCCTTTAACTTCAAACACATAAAATAACCTGAATTAAACGGGTAGTATGTCCAATAAGCATTGAATTTTTCGTTAGCAAGCACTTCTTTTGTTTTTATTGCACGGCCCTGCATAATTTCAAGTTTTTCCTTTTTCTCCACTTGGAATTCAGGAGATGTTAAGGACTCTAAAATAATTGTCTGAGAAACGTGAGAACCACTAGAGATTGTTCCTCTAATAAGTCCCTTCGTTTTTTGCTCTAAAGCATCCAGTACATCTGCTCCAGCTGCATATGTGATAAAGCCAACTCGAAGTCCCCACACATAGTTTTCCTTCGTTGCCCCATCTACCTTTACAGGTAAAATATTTGGGTGAATGCCAGCAAGCAAGCCGAAAAGAGATTCCTTAATAGAATCCTCGTAGAATAAACCGAAATACGCGTCATCTAGTACTACTACTAAATTAAGTCCTTTATCTGCAGCTTCCTTTAAAGCAAGCACAATTTCTTCTGCTTCTTTTACGGACGGAGTATACCCGGTTGGATTGTTCGGGAAGTTCAACAGAACGATTGCCTTGCCTGTTTGTTTTTGAAGCGTTTCACGGAAAGAATCTATATGGAATCCACCTGCTTCATTGAACAGAGAGAAGGTTTCCACTTTACCTCCCCTTCTAATTTGAAATACTGTATTATAATTTCCCCAGTATTGATCAGGGGTGATAATCACATCTCCAGCATTCACAAACAGATCTGCCACTATACTTAGACCATGAGTAAGAGCATTTGTCACAATTGGCTTCCCAAAGGATTTACCTCTCATAGAAGGATTGTCTTCTAGAATTTTTTCTCTCCAAGCAGTTCTTAGCTCTTCTTTCCCTTGAGGCGGGGCATATGGATAAATATCCTTTGGACTATAGCCTAACTTTTCTTGGATATGTTGAAAGTGCATCGGCAACCCATTTTCTGTTGCTATCCCAATGGTAGCGTTAAAACGATGAGCTTTTTTACTAGCCTCTGCACTTTGGCTTAAAATTCCCTTTGGATAATAAAGGCTAAGTCCTAAATCCGATAACATATGAAAGAATGCTGGATTTTCGTTTTTTATCTTATCATTTAATTGTACAGCCAAAGCATTCATCTATTGGACCCTCCAGAATTTCTATTTTGTACATATTGTACTTCATTTCATTACAGGTTTGTATCCTTTACCGCAATATATTGACTACCGTACAGATTGGACACGACTATTCTGCCAATAGCTCTAAGGTGATCGGACAATGGTCGCTCCCCATAACATGCGCATCGATAGAAGCATCCTTTAGCTTGGGAGCAAGCCTTTCGGAAGCGATAAAGTAGTCAATTCTCCATCCGATATTTCGCTCACGAACCTTACTCATATAGCTCCACCAAGTGTAAGCACCCTCTTGGTCGGGATAAAAATAGCGAAATGTATCAATAAAACCCTCTTCTAGCAAAGCTGTCATTTTACCACATTCCTCTAGGGTAAAGCCAGAATTTCCTCTATTCGATTTGGCATTCCGTAAATCTATGGGACGATGAGAAACGTTTAAATCCCCACACATGATAACTGGTTTCACCTGATCCAATTGCTTCAAGTACTCCCGCATTTCATCCTCCCATTCAAGTCGATAAGCGAGCCTCGAAAGATCTCGTTTGGCATTTGGTGTGTACACATTTACTAAATAGAAATCTTCGAATTCTAGGGTTAT
This sequence comes from Psychrobacillus sp. Z16_25, assembly GCF_056856695.1. Lineage (NCBI taxonomy): Bacteria > Bacillati > Bacillota > Bacilli > Caryophanales > Bacillaceae > Psychrobacillus > Psychrobacillus sp. Z16_25. The sequence goes on from NZ_JBXEOV010000031.1 coordinate 16,472, forward strand.
AATGCGCCCTTCCTCCTCAGTTTCCTTAAGGCCTACTCCATAGCGTACAGAGAGTGGCTTGATTCTAGTGAAAACAGCTGTACCGGAATACCCTTTCTTCTGCGCATAATTCCAATACTGCTCATACCCATCCAGCTGTAAATCTATCTGACCGGCTTGCAGCTTTGTTTCCTGCAAACAAATAATATCTGCATCCTTTTCATGAAAATATTCTAAAAACCCCTTCTGCACACAGGCTCTTAGCCCATTTACATTCCAAGAAACTAACTTCATTTTATTTCCCCCTCATAAAAAAAGGCTGTCTAATGCACGTGTAGCCATCTATGTATCTATTCATTATATCACGTAAGTTTAGGCATATAGGGTAGTCCATCTCCTGCATGCTTGCAGTTTGTCATACACAATAAAAAACTACCTCCATTGTATCAAGAGATAGTCTGATCACACTTATTTTTCTAGAGCAGCTCCTAAAAACTTTGCAAGCTCCAGCATGCCATATTTCCCTGCCTTCGCTTCTGCATCTGCGTTGTAATTCGTATTCGTGTTCACATCGTACGTATAAACTTCTCCATTCGCATCTTGAATAAACTCGATCCCCGCAACATCAATATGACTAGCCTTTAGAAATGCTTCATAACGAGAAATCAATTCCTCACTTAAGTCTTCTGTAATCTCAAACTTGGGTCGCTGAATCGGCTCCTCCCCAACAGGGCAGTAGGCATCCCCGATTTGACATGCATCAGCAGGACACAATTCGAATCCCTCCGATGTGTCCACTCTTACCGCATAGACATACTTGCCTCCTATAAACTCTGCTCTTGTAATATACGACTCTGGGGATTGGATGTATGCTTGAATCAATGTAATGCCATCTACTGGCTCTTCAAATGTTGGACCGTAAACGTATTCCTTTAATGCATCTATCGTTTGAAACAGCTGTACTCCCAATCCTTTTCCAGCTCTATTATGCTTCGTAATAAACGGAGTAGCTCCTAGCTTTTCTGCAGCTAGTAAAATCTCTTCCTTCCCGACCGCAGCAATTGTTTTTGGCGTTCGAATCCCATTTGCAGATAATGCTGTATATTGGTTGATTTTGCTAAGCTCCAAACTGAGCGCCTTTGTCCCATTAAACACTGTACGACCGTGAAGCTCTAGCCAAGAAAGCACACCACCAGCAAGCTCAGGAGCATACCGATGTCCACGCGTATGAGAGGAAGCGCTCATCCGATTATAAAATACTCCCTCTGGCGGAGTAGCTGTAAGATCCACTATTCCCTTATCAAGATGCCAAGACTCATATGGCAACTGTAACTCTTCAAGACGCTTCGTTAAATGAACTGTCCACTCATCATTTTCATGGATTATATAAATCTTTCGCATCGCGTATTCTCCTTTTAATCCCTATTATTCTTATTGGTATTATTATTCTATAAAGCCCAACAGAAAACAATAGATTTGTTTCGAAGAATAAAGAGAAGCCATCCATTAAGAATACCCAAGCCTATCCCCAGCGGTCGCTGGCCATGCCCTCCCCCCATTCCTAACCGAGAGTAAAGTTGGGCTATCCAAGAATAAATCCCGACCGAACGAGAGTAAATCGGCTAAATGAGAATAAAGTTGGGCTATCCGAGAGAGAATCCCAGCTATCCGAGAGTAAGCTCTCATTGAACGAGAATAAATTCCCCTCGAACGAGAGTAAAGCACCCACCTATCCCAAGTGGACTTGGACCATGCCCTTCCACCATTCTAACCGAGAGTAAACCCCGACCGAACGAGAGTAAATCCCAGCCATCCGAGAGTAATACTACAACCTATCCAAAGTGGTTGGACTATGCCCTTCCACCATTCTAACCGAGAGTAAAATTGGGCCATCCGAGAATAAATCCTGGTCGAACGAGAGTAACGCCACAACCACTACCCAGTGGACCTAGGCCATGCCCTCCCCCCATTTCTAACAGAGAGTAAAATCGGGCTAAACGAGAATAAATCCTGGTCAAATGAGAGTAAACTGGCTAAACGAGAATAAATTCCCCTCGAACGAGAGTAAAGCACCCACCTATCCCAAGTGGACTTGGACCATGCCCTTCCACCAGATTATGTACATATAATTGTGTAAAAGTGAAAAGTCATATAAATTCCTGGGTAAATGTTAG
>NZ_JBXEOV010000032.1:0-17220 GCF_056856695.1 Psychrobacillus sp. Z16_25
GTCCTTCATTTCTTTTTCTAGATTTTCTAATAGTTTACCCTTTTCTTCTTTAGTTAAGACTTTTCCACTTGTTAATTGCTGCGCATAAGTAGTTTCTTCTTCTGCAACCTTTGTTGCACGTATAGCCTCTCCGACTTTTTTCTGGATGGTTTTCGGAGTAATACCATGCTTTTCATTGTACTCCATCTGAATTGTTCGACGACGCTTCGTTTCGTCTATTGCCTTGCGCATGGAATCAGTCATTTTATCCGCATACATAATTACCTGACCATTCGCATTCCTCGCAGCACGGCCGATTATTTGGATTAACGATCTCTCCGATCTTAGGAAGCCTTCCTTATCTGCATCTAATATTGCTACTAAGGATACCTCTGGAATATCCAGACCCTCTCTTAAGAGGTTAATCCCGATAAGAACGTCATAGGTACCTAATCTCAGTTCTCGAATTATTTCGATACGTTCTAGTGTTTTTATCTCTGAATGCAAGTATTGCACCTTTATCCCAATTTCCTTTAAGTAGTCAGTCAGATCCTCAGACATTTTTTTCGTAAGAGTCGTGATTAGTACTCGTTCATTCTTTTTCGTACGCTCATATATTTCATTTATTAAATCATCGATTTGGCCTTCTATCGGCTTCACGGTAATTACAGGATCAAGCAGCCCTGTCGGACGAATAATCTGCTCTACCATTTCAGGAGTATGCTCTAGCTCATATGGACCTGGAGTAGCAGACACATAGACTGCTTGGTGAATATGACGTTCAAACTCTTCAAATGTCAATGGGCGGTTATCAAGCGCCGATGGCAAACGGAAGCCATGGTTTACTAACACAGACTTTCTCGCCTGGTCACCATTATACATTCCTCTTACCTGCGGTAGCGAAACGTGACTCTCATCGACAACGAGTAAAAAGTCCTCTGGAAAGTAATCCAGCAGTGTATATGGGGTAGCCCCTGCTTCTCTCAGCGTTAAATGTCTAGAATAGTTTTCAATTCCAGAGCAAAAACCCATCTCTTGCATCATTTCCAAGTCGTATCTTGTCCGCTGTTCTAATCGCTGAGCCTCTAAAAGCTTATCTTCACTTCTTAAGTAAGCCAGCTGTTCCTCCAGCTCTTTTTCGATATTTTGAATAGCGATTTTCATCTTATCTTCTCTTGTCACGAAGTGAGATGCAGGGAAAATAGCCACATGATCTCTTTCTCCTATAATTTCTCCGGTTAAGGCATCCACTTCTCGAATCCGATCGATTTCATCTCCAAAGAACTCTACTCGAAGACACCTCTCGTCTCTCGAAGCTGGAAAAATTTCCACTACATCGCCTCTAACACGGAAGGTACCACGAGTAAAATTAATATCGTTTCGTTCATATTGAATGTCTACCAGCTTACGTAACAGCTGGTTTCGCTCAATTTCCATACCTGTTCTAAGAGAAACAAGCATTTCTCTATATTCCTCTGGATTCCCTAAACCATAGATACAGGACACAGACGCTATGATGATAACGTCCTTTCTTTCAAATAAAGAAGAAGTTGCCGAATGTCGCAGCTTATCAATTTCTTCATTCACGCTAGAATCCTTTTCTATATATGTATCGGTTTGTGGAACATAGGCCTCTGGTTGAAAGTAGTCATAGTAGCTGACAAAATATTCAACTGCGTTATTCGGAAAAAATTCTTTAAACTCGCTATAAAGCTGTCCTGCAAGTGTTTTATTGTGAGCCATCACAAGTGTTGGCTTATTTATTTGTTGAATCACATTAGAAATCGTAAAGGTTTTACCAGTACCTGTAGCACCAAGTAGGGTCTGATGCTTCTTCCCTTCCTCTATACCTGCTACTAGCTGTTTAATCGCCTCTATTTGATCTCCCGCCGGTTTATACGGAGCCTGTAAATCGAATAGTTGATCCATTAGTTAGCCTCCCATATCTGAATATTTTTAGTGTATCATATTCCCTTTTTGAAGACGAATAAAACGAACGTATGTTTTTAAAATAATTATTTTGAGTATTTTGGAGAGCTTGGCGGGGTGTTGGAGTTACGTGCGAAGCTGGTTCGGTTTGAGTGGAGCTTTTGATTTGAGGTTGGATTTTGCGATTGGAAGATTGCTTCTTGCTGTTTGGATAGGGGATCTTCCGATTTGGAGAGGATATTTTGCGATTACCAGTTGGATCTTGCGATTAAGAGAGGGTATTTTGCGATTAACCCGTTGGAGCTTGCGATTGCACAATTGGACATTCTATAGCTGTTAATTCCAAGTGAACCGCCAATAATTATCCTAATATTTCCAGCATTCTTCCATTACGTGCGATTGGCTCCGAGTTACTTGCGATTGGCTCCGAGTTACTTGCGGTCGCCAGCGTGTTACTTGCGGAGCGAAATTGGTTTCTTGCGGTATTGGCAGCAATACTTGCGATTTGGAGCTGTTTACTTATCGTAAGGGCTTCTTTCTGGTTCTCCTCAGTGATCTGTAAGACTCTGAATGAGAGTAAAATTTACTGAACGAGAGTAAAAGTCACTCGAACGAGAGTAAACTCCTCGAATGAGAGTAAATCGCTCCTATCCGGGAGTAAACTCTGGCTGAGTGAGAGTATTCTCCTCCTGAACGAGAGTAATTCCTATGTGAATGAGAGTAACCCCATTAGCCTAAAATAAACAATCTTATAATCAAATGGTGGGATGGCAATAAAACATATAGCTGGTTATCTTAAAGTGGGATGGGCTGATACGAATAGAATTAAAGATTAATTTAGAAACATACAACAGAAGGATTAGGGGGGGTGCTCGATCAAGGAGCTTTCTACAATTTATCCCTTGTCGTGAAGAAAGAATTTTTTTAGAAAAGAACAAAACGAGTAAGCCTGTAGGGAGAAAAATCTATGCGATTGGCAAGATTTTTCTATTCCTAGTATTCTTCCATTCAAAAAAAGACTGCAGCATCCGTGCTGCAGTCTTTTCTATAAATCTATCTTGTTGTTGCTTCTTTGGCTAAAAATAATCCAATCGATTTGTTTTGCTTCCAGATCGCATCCCACCTGAATAATGGTACCGGTCTTTCTCCCACTGCCGGCGAGATTTCTAAAGTAATCCCTGGATTTTTTGTTTCTTGAATAAACCAATCTGCCGATGAGCCAGAGCCCGGTAAATTTTGTGGTGGAAGTACTCGGTAGCCTGTAATGTTGGATAGCTTTGTTGCAAGTCCTCTATCCCTTTTTAAGCGTGTGGAATTCTGATAGTTGAACCAATACATAACCTGACCTGAGGAATGGTAGGAGATATATGTTTTAAAGTTATGTTTTTTGACAAAGTCTCTTAGTGCTCTAGATTCAGGCTCGCTAAATACTCGGAAGCCCTTATACGCCATGTAAGCCGGCTTTTTATTTCCACCTCGAATGGTCTCCCATTTGGATGCAAAGTTATCGTTTAAATCTACGCCACGGATATTTGCCTTCCATCTATTAAAGTTCGTGCTTCCATTTATTTGAGTGGCTAGCTTTCCAAACCTTAATGATTTAGGACCACTTTGTACCAGGGTAACTCCATCTGGATTCATCATAGGCACAAACCAGATAGATGTTTGATTTAATACACTATGAACATTGTAGCCACTGTAGTTCGATTTTTTCTTGTAATGAAGGGTATAGGTATCAATCATTTCTGCTAATAGATTGGTAGTCATGTGTTCCCTAGCATGCATCGCGCCGTCTATCAATACTTCTCTTTTTCCATTTCCCACTCGTAGAGCGTGTATTTCTTTCCCTTCAATGGATTTACCAATAACCTCTAACTTTGTAAAGTTTGGATACAAAGCGGCTATCACTTGAAGAAAATAGGACAGTTCGTCATGCTTTAATACTTTTTTCGGCTGGAGTAAGTTGCTGTGTACTAGTTGACCCATCGGAATACGCGCATCCTTCCCTAGAAAAGATATGATTCCCTTCCCTTTACTAAGACCTAAGAGCTTAATAGACGAGTTTGCCTTTAGACTCCCTATTTGTCTATTATTCTTGTCAAATATCGCTACTTCTTTAGGATTAGTTAAGCTCATCGGATATTTTGCTTTTCTCTGTTGGGAAGCTATGGGTGCTTGAGAAGTAGGTGCCGTTCCTTTAGTAGGGACGTAAAACACTCCTTTTCCTTCCTCGACTATGTGATAGCCTGTCATGGACTTGGTCCTATTCATAACAGCTCCTTGATGAAGAGTACCCCTTTGAATAAATTCTCCTTTATGTACAACGTAGTATGGAACAGAGTTATCTACTACCTTGAATGTTTTCGCTTGCTTGTCGAAAATGCTTGTTGCTTCCTGTGTATGTATGTAGCCCGTTGTCCCATTAGATGTCACTTCGTAAAATCCTTGTTTCATTCCTGTAGTCTTGTAAAGTTGCTTTCCTGTGCCTTCTAATAGAATGGTAGAATTTTTGTTTGGCTCCGAGTAAACGACATACCCATCTGCAGTTTCAATATCCCATGTACTTTCTGCTTGTACCACCATTGGCAGCAACCAAATAAACATGATGAAGGATAACTTAGTCAAGTACTTCACTGAATCTCCCCTTTTCCATTGTTTGGATAAACAATAAATTTAAATCCAATTAATTACAATTTGGTAGTCAAAAAAAATTGCCGCTGGTTAAGCGGCTGGTTAACTCTTTAAATGGATCAACAAATTTGTAAAATGAGTAAATGCTTCCTTGTCCTTTCGATCTAACGCCTCATCGATCAGCTTAAGTAACCTGCTACTGCTTTGTTCTCGGTGGACAATGTTCAAAAACATATCAAGATAAATTTCATTTAACAATTTTTCGGAAGAATTTGCTTTACCAGTTTGCCCAACTGCTTTCATAAAATCTGTATATGAATAATGTTTGTCCATTTCCATCACCCCGATGCCTTTTTTCCATTATATAAAAGGAGAAAGAAGGTTGCAATCATTTTAAGAAAATTTAGATTATATAGTAAATACGAAACTTTTAGAATAATAGATATTTTTTATTGATTTATTTCCATAATTAACTATAATTAAATTATAAAATTACTAAGGGGGAAAATAATTGACAAATATGATGGAAAATAAATCCTTTCTAGTTACTTTTGAAACAGCAGTATTAGAACCGAAAATAATAAATAACAAGGTTTTTACACAAGTCACTAATTTTTCAGGGGATTCCTTCCATGTAGGGAAAAAGCCTTATGACGTGGTTCGTCATTCTTGTGCGTTTTATGGCACACCTTTTACAAACTCTGTTCAATTATCAAAAGACATTATCGGAAACTTCTTAAAGCTACCAATCGTAATCGCCCATGATTATGGCTATCCTTGCATTTTTATACCTATGCTATCTCCTAAATCAGATTTAAACTTTTGGTTTTCCCTGAACGCAATTGAATCCTACACTTCTACTGAAAAAGGTTGTATGATTACTTTGCCTAACGGTAATACGGTGCAAGTGCCGGTATCTGTGAACACAGTAAGCAGACAGGTCGCTTATGCAAACATGTTGAATAACCACTTTCTTAAACGAATGAGCCATCTATTAAATACCCACTATATAACACCTAGAAACCCTCACCATCCAAGATTTATTCGTTAACTGGCTGTAGTTAAATAAATGCTCAAAAGCTCTTCTACACGGTTGCGGAGCCGCACATTTAAATAACGACGATGTTCTTCATAACCTCCATGAAAAAAAACATACTCAGTGAACATATCATCTCCCTCTCCGCGTAACACTTTCATACTATGTCTATTCATGTATAAATGTGTTTCTTTCAATTCCTTTTGTACAAGTTTAACTGCTCTTTCTACTAATGTTATGTACGGCTTCTTCAGTTTAAAGGGAGCCTGATCAAAGATCATACGATCTTTTTCTAAAATGGTCATGACCATAGGAAGATATATCATATTTTCAAAATAGTGCATTGCTTCCTCTGGAATTAATGGCATATATCTCACCTTCCTAAAACAGAACATTTGTTCTTACGATTGTACACTTTTTTATAAAAAATGCAATAAACATAAGATGAGAATATTTGAGTTAAATATACACATATTCGTTGTATTGTTTAGGGAGTTAGATTGCATATGGCACGAGGAATGACTTATTAGATACAAGAGGAAATAAGAAAGCAATTATGATTCTTATCAAGATGAAGAATCATAATTGCTTTTCACTTGTTTTGTCCCGGCCTCCTAGGTAGGAATGAATTTTAAAACTCCGCGACAATATCGGCCGACCACTTTCGTGCTTCAATGTAGTAACGATTTAGGGTAGAGAAATCGATATCTAATGTATTTATCCCTTTCCCTATTTCCTCCCATTTAACCTCATCATAAGCAATAGCAAGGTTCAGATAATCTGTCATTTCTGTTGCGACTCCAGATAATGTGGCAGTTACTTCATCCGAAAGTGGTAGTTCCTTAAGCAATTGATGAATATTACGTTGAAGAAGCGTATCAATTAAAGAGAACATACCAAGCAAAAAGTATTCTGATGGGTTAGGGCATCTGTTCCTTTTGGCTAATTGCTCACAGAATTTTGCACGGAACAGGGAAGCTTCAATAATCGCATCATTTTCTTTATGTGCTCGAGCCTCTCGTAGCAGGAGAACGTGAATCCAATGGTTTAACTCCTCTAGGCCAAGCAATAATACACCATGTTTAATCGACCTGACCTTCGATTTGGTACGTACTGCAGGGGAGTTGATCATTTTTAATACTTTAAATGTCAGCGATAAATCCCGTTCAATTTCTTGCACAATATCATCAATATGGACACTTTCATCTCGAAGCATACTTATTAGCCGCACATATATCATCATATTGTGAGGAATTTCAGCAGCCTTAACTATTTCCGGCTTTGCAAAAAAGTAGCCTTGAAACAGGCTATAGCCAGATGTCTTCGCCTCATAAAATTGTGCACGGGTTTCGACTTTTTCTGCTAGTAAAATGACATGGGGATACTCCCTTTTTATCAGATATTCTAACTCTCTTCGTTCTTGTGTTGGAGTGGAGAGAAAATCTACCTTTATAAAATTTACTAGCTTAAATAGCTCATGATAGTTTTCTTTGTTCTGTGTAAACATAAAGTCATCAAGCGCGATTAAAAAACCAAGTGCTTTGATTTGACGTATTTTTTCTAACAAAACTGGGGTGAACTTAATACTTTCTAGTATTTCTACGACAATCCTCTTAGGTGGCAGCTTCTTTAATACTTCTTTTTCTAGAAGGTTCTCTGTAAAATTTATAAAACAGAGCTTGTCTCCTGCGAGCTCATTAATTCCTATGGTTAAAAAAGAATGAGTTAGCACATCTAAAGTAGCAGTATCTCCGTCTATATTGGGAAATGTGTTGTCTATATTGTTTCGATATAGTAGCTCAAAGCCAAAAATAGATTCAACTTTTGTAAAAATTGGCTGTCGAGCAATAAAAATTTCCATACTAAGACCTCTTATCAAAAGATTTATTACACTGATTGTACCAAATCAGATAACGAAAATCGACCTAATTTTACCTCAGATGACAGAATAATCATGAAATGATATGGTTATTCATATAAAACGTACAAGGGGGATGTATGTATGGAGACAATTAAATATGAGCAACAGGGAAATATGGCTTATGTTACCTTAAACAGACCAAACGCTTTAAATGCCTTTAACTACGACATGTTAAAGGAGCTGGATGAAATCACAGAATCAATCCGTATTAACCCAGACATTCGAGTGGTAATCTTCACAGGGGCTGGTGACAAGTCCTTCAGTGTTGGCGCAGATCTGAAGGAAAGAAAAACGCTAACTGAACAGCGAGTAAAGCGCAACATTTATAAAATAGGGGAAGTTTTCTCCAAAATAGAAAATTTACCTCAGCCTACTATTGCCATGTTAAACGGCTATGCATTTGGTGGAGGAACAGAGCTTGCATTGGCATGTGACTTTCGTATAGCTGCTGACGACATACTTTTAGGTCTAACCGAGACAAGCCTAGCCATCATACCTGGCGCTGGAGGTACACAAAGACTACCACGGCTGATTGGGGAAGCAAAGGCTTTGGAGCTCATCTTAACAGCTAAAAGAATAAAAGCAGATGAGGCTCTCGCATATGGGCTAGTAACTAAGGTTGCAAGCCGCGAAAATCTTAAAGAAGAGACGGAAAGCTTCGCTGCCCTGATGCTGGCAAATGGGCCAATAGCACTTCAACAAGCAAAATTCGCTGTAAAGCACGGCATGAACGTAGATTTACAAACTGGACTAAGCATTGAAAGAAAAGCTTACGAAATAACTATCCCAACCGAGGATAGAGTAGAGGCTCTGAACGCATTTGCAGAAAAAAGGAAGCCGATTTTTAAAGGGAAATAAATAATTTTACTTAAAAGCATCTAGTAATCTAGATGCTTTTTTTACATTTTAAGGAAACCTTTTCCCGGTAAAAGATGTCAAATATAAAAAGATAGGAAAGGAGAGAATACATGAAAAAGTCTCTATGGCCTATTGCTATCGTCTATCTTCTTCTATTTACACTTTCCCTCTCTATTTTTCAAAAACAGCACGCCACAACGGCTGTGGAGGATCATGCACATCTCTTACCAGTTAAAATGAAGACAATTAAATCAAGCCAACAGGAAGATGATTTAAAAGAAATTATACTAGATGCAAATAAAGAGAATGAAAAGATCTCTATTGCTGGAATGCAATATAGCCAAGGCGGTCAGACCCTCTATCCGAACGGAATTTTATTAGACATGAAACCTTATAATAAAATCTTAAATTTGGACGAAAAAAATAAAACAATCACTGTGCAAAGCGGAGTGACTTGGGAGGATATCCAATCTTATATTAATCCGTATGGTCTCTCCCTTCGTGTCAGCCAGTCTCAAAATATTTTTACCGTAGGAGGTTCGTTAAGCGTGAATGTACACGGAAGGAATATCGCTTACACTTCTTTAATTGAAACGGTAGAATCCTTTCGTTTGTTAAACGCACACGGGGAAATCATAAACGTCAGCAGAGAAGAAAATGCCGAGCTTTTTTCTCTAGTAATTGGTGGTTATGGTCTCTTTGGCGTCATTTTAGATGTCACACTCCATCTGACTGACGACGAACTCTATCAAATTCGAACGACTACCCTAACCTCCGATCAATATAGTGACTTTTTTAAAGAAGAGGTATTGGCTAATGGGCAGGTACAAATGCATTTAGCACGTCTATCCGTGGCACCAGATACTTTTTTGAAAGAAATGTATACAACAGATTATTTGATAGGCAAAGATCAGACAGCGCTTTCCAAACACAGCAAGCTAAAAAGAGAATCATATGTTGCGATTCCTAAATTCTTTTTGGGACTTTCTCGATTGAACGGTTGGGGGAAGAATTTCATGTGGGATACACAAGAGGCTTATAACAAGGAACTGGACGGTTCTTATATTTCACGTAATAATGTCATGCGCTCTGAATCTGATTTTATGAATTATGAGCATGGACAAAAAACAGAAGTGTTACAGGAATATTTTGTACCAGTAGATGAGTTTGCTTCTTACGTTGATGATTTAAGGGGGCTTTTAGAGGAAGAAGAACTAAATCTAGTAAACATAACGGTTAGATATGTAAAAAAGGATGAGGAAGCTGTAATGGCTTATGCCAAGGAAGATATGTTTGCACTTGTTCTATTAATCAATCAAAAGATGACGGATAAGGATTTGGCAAACACCGAAAAAGTCATTCAGCAAATGGTAGACATCACTTTAGCGCATAATGGCAGCTACTATTTACCCTATTATCATTTTCCAACAAGAGAACAATTAGAGAAGGCCTATCCTCGTACGGATGAGTTCTTTAAGATGAAGGATAAATATGACCCAGAGCATCGCTTTTTAAATCTATTTTATGAGGAGTATCATAAATGACTTATCGCAAATTTATTGTCTATCAGGGTGTTGTAGGAATGGCCTCTAGCATGATTTTCCCATTTTATGTTCTACTTTTAAATAATGTAGGAAGAAGCTATGCACAGTTTGGCTGGGCATATGGCTTGTTTGCCTTGACGGCAGCACTAAGCTATCCGCTTATCGGAAAGTACGCAGACCTGGTCGGCGATCGAACGCTACTTGTCATTTACTCTTGGGGAATGACTTTACTCCTCCTTCTGTTCCCCCTCGCTTATGAGGTGTGGCACGTCTATATCCTACAGGTAGCCATGGGTCTTTTGGGAGCTGTACAAAAAAATTCAGAAAAAACGGTTTTAGCTCGAAGCGTACAAAAGGAATCGGCAGGTAGAGAAATCGGAAACTATCATATATGGACTTCCATCGCTGCGGCTGTTGCCGTAATTGGAACTGGATACTTGGTTGATTTCTTAACGATTGGGAGTATCTTTTATATAGCCTCCATTGCATATGCCTGGAGCGGAATTTATATGATGAAACAAAAGAAATGGGAAAAGGCACCTGGTTAGTGCCTTTTTTTGTATGGAGTAAATTTAATCTCCATTCTTTTAAAAAATGAAACGAAAGGAAACGTCCTTACGTCTATTGGTTAACTGGGAAGGGAGATGTTGCATTGAGTGATTCAGCTAAATCGGTTGTCGCACTAGAACAAGTGATGGATGAGCATGGGGAGTATTTACTTCGTCTTGCCTATTTATATATTAAAGATTTAGGAGCCGCTGAGGATATTGTCCAAGAAGTATTTTGGAAATACTATCGTAGTTCCTACCAATTTGAACATAGTTCTTCGATAAAAACATATTTATGCAAGATGACAATCAATCGTTGCCATGATTACTTGCGTAGCTGGAAGAATCGGAAATCAAATTTTACACATGCCTTCCTTGAACTGTTAGCATCTAACAAAACTCCGGAATGCGACTTATTAGTAGCTGATGAGAGAAGCAGCCTTATGAATGAAATACTTTCTTTATCAATTAAATATCGCGAAGTGCTATTGCTTTATTATTATGAAGAACTTTCTGTAATAGAAATAAGTACACTCTTAGATATAAGTGAAAATACCATCAAAACAAGATTATTCCGAGCCAGAAACCTCTTAAAGAAACGACTTAGTTTGCGAGAATGGGAGGCTGCGAATATTGAGTGATATAAAGAAAGAAGTGGAACAGTTCCTGGGCAACCAACCTCTCTTTACGAGAGATATGAAAAAAAGAATGGTACAAGAGATTACATCGAAAGAAAAGAAGAAAAACTTAAATCTTCTTTTACCTAGTCTTACCCTACTCTTTGTATGTATAACAGCTATTTTAACATTCACTATTATCAAGCCAAGTGATTCATCTCCTAGTACATCTACTCCTGAGCCGACTCCAACAATAGACGAACCTGTTGTTATGCCTAGTGAAACATATGAGGAGGAAGAAATCTTTTCATTAATACAAGATGAAGAAGCTGAGATGCTAAAGCAAGAGCTGGAACGGTTAAGCCATCGTTATTTTCTTTGCTCTAACTGTCATAGTGTAGAAGAAAACTTTATCTCCAATACTACTATCGATTGGGATTCACACCGTAACTTGTATATAGAATTTCCAGATGGCTATCGATACGAAGAAAATAAATGGAACTATATATTCAATGTTTATTTTTCTGAATTAATCAACTATGGATTTACGGATAAGGGAAAAGAAACATATCAATTAGTTTTCCATGCTATTACAAAAGAGAACGACGCATTTAATATCCAGCTTTAATTTCAAAAAGAAAAAGACAAATGGCTGATTTCTCATTTAAAGGATCAAAAAATAAAACCCAAGGTAATTTTAGAGGAAACAGAAAGAAATCAAAGAATAGATTATTCTCGCACCGCTGGAATGTATTTTATCTTAGAGCAGCATGGAGAGAGAATGCCTAAGCTAGAAAATGATTTAAACGAATTGTTAGAAGGAAAAATAGCTTACTTTGGTTTTGAAAATATGCTAAAGGGTGCAGCTATTAATGAGGATGGAGTAGTTGTAGTTGAATTTGAGGATTTGCGAGGTATTGTTGGTGCCATGACAACAAATGAAAGTAGGCTCTTTTATGATGCTCTGGGAGAAGTTATTCGCAAGTATCCTGAAATCAAAGAAGTGTATTTCACACTAAATGGCAGCTTTACGGCTTGGACATATTGGCTTGAAGGTACATTTGAACCTATTAGAATAGAAGGTCATAACTAATCGTAAGGAGTTCTTCCAAAAGAAGAGCTCCTTCAACATTTTTACAACTTTATATCACAATATTGTATGTGACCCAGGGACACATACAACTCCACAGAATTGTGTCTGACCCAGGGTCACACACAATCTCACACAGGGACAGACACAATTCTTTTTCCCATGATGACATATTCTTTTTCGCCGAATGGGATGAATGGTTCTTTTATGATTTCCCAGCCCATTTTTGTGTATAGGTGACGGGCGGGAATATTGTCAGTTTGGGTAGTTAGGATGGCTGTTTTATAATCGCCTTCTTGAAGCAATTGTTGCATCAGCTTTTCTCCGAGCCCTGCTCTCCTCTGTGCTGGATGTACTACAAGCTCCACCACCTCGAAACAATGCTCCAACCATGCCTCTATTTCGACAGTATTAAGAGCCTTTTCTATTAATCCACGGTAGAATTGACCCTTTGTAGAGATATAGCCATATACAAAGCCAACTAACTTTCCGCTATTATCAAGCTCTGTTATTAATCGAAAGCCATCATAGGTCGCATGCTTCTTTATTCTTTCTTCGATATCTTGATCCCATATTAATTTATATAAAACCGTTATCTCTTCTATTAAAGCAGCCTTCATGTCTATTTCTCCTTTACGCATTGCATGACTGTGTCGCCAAAGCTACGGATGCTCGCTAAAAAGTCAAAGTCCTCTGGTGAGCCGAAGCTATTAAACATACGAACGGCTACGATATTTTCCTCTGGGATGACTAGAACTGCTGGACCCGTGAAGCCAAGAATTTGAAAGGAGCCTCTTGGAACTAACTCTCCTATTTCATTTTTCTTAGCAGGAAGATCCTTTACAAACCATAGAAAGCCGTGCTGTGGAAGATTTAGATCAATCATTGAAGGACTCTGGAGTGTTCTGGCTAGCTCTAAGATGTCTTTATTCACAAGCTGTTTCCCGTTTAGATAACCTTCCTTCAAGTAAATGTAGCCCCAAAACGCTAACTCTCTTGCAGAGACATACATATTCACCTGATCCCCCTCTGCGCTTGTAGAGGAAAACCTATTGGACTCTCCATCCTCCTTGATTACGTCTGCTAATCTTTCATTTGATTCTATATACCAGCCACTTTGCTTAAAGCCTAATGGTTTGAAGACCTCTTCTTCCAAAATCTCAGCTACACTTTTCCCGGTTGTTTGCTTCACTAACTGAGTTAGAAGCTTAATATTGATTTGCCTATACGCCCAGCTCGTCCCTGGTGCGAATTCTCTTACTACCACTCCCTCCCTCTCTGTTAATCCATGCGAATGTGTAAGAAGATGGCGAATGGTTGTGCCTTTAAAGATCTCCTGATTTAGTCCAGCTATATACTTTGTTATCTCGTCATCAATCGATTCTATGTGGTGATAATATACTGCATAGGCTACAGCGAAACCGATATAGCTTTTTCTCACGGATGCAACGTGGAATTGCGTATCCTCTTGGACCGCCCTGGCGTCTATATGGGTAGACTGCTTTCCCCAATATGTTTCGGTGACAATTTCATCATTATGTATAATAACCACCGCTGCTCCTGTTCCATAAAGAGATTGATACGTTTGAAAGACGTGATCTTCTACTGGTTTAAAACAATTCTGTAGTTTTTTAGAAATCAACCGAATTACCCCTTTCTATCCTATAGTATTCTTCATTTTCATTAATTTTCCTTTTAAATATGATAAGCTAAATGACGAGGTGACAAATATGAAAACTAATCCCATTTATGTAGAAATTAACATAGAAGCACCGATGGATGAACTATGGGAAGCCACACAAAATCCCTCCTTACATGAGCAATGGGATATTCGGTTTTCCTCCATTACCTACTTACCGAAAAAAGAAAATGAAGCCCAATTATTTGAATATAGAACTGATGTGATCCCTGGATATAGTGTTGCGGGATGGGGGAAAAGTGTAGGCTCCCTCCATGCAAAGGACGGCTCTCGGACAAGCTCTCTACATTTTGGGACGAATCAAAAGCTATCTCCTATTCGAGAAGGAAAAGGATATTGGAAGTACATCCCCAAAGAAGACAGCATACAATTTCTAACTCAATACGATTATCAGTCTAACTTTGGAACTCTTGGAAGAATAGTAGACAAGCTCCTATTTCGGTCTGGAATCGGATGGGGAACGGCTCTCAGCTTTGATGTGCTCAAAAGGTGGCTCGAAAAAAAGGAATCGCCCAAAGCCCAATTCACTCGCTTTTTTCTCTATTGGAGCATTGTCGCCCTATTTTCTATTGTCTGGGTATACCATGGTCTTATCCCTAAAATCATTTGGAATCATCCAGAAGAGTTGCGGATGCTCAGCAACGTCATTCCTAGCGAAAACGCAATGACTCTTCTAACAATCATGGGTGCGCTTGAAATATTATTTGGTCTTGTTTGGCTATTTTATCAGAAGAAGAAGCATCTCTTCCTTCTGCAGCTGCTCCTCTTTCCTTTATTAACCTTATCAGCAATCCTTGCAGACCCTAATACATTCACGCATCCATTCAATCCATTTACCTTTAACCTTGCCTTGTTTGTGCTATCGATCATTGGGTACTTCATAGGTGATGATATCCCGACTGCCAAAAGCTGTAAGAGAAAGAGATAAGGAGTTATCGCTATGTCTATTTATGAAGAAATCTTAGGAGAAGCTTACGATCAATTACATCCAAAGCTACAAAAAAGATATGCCGGTCCTGTATTTAAAGGGAAGGGAACGATGTCTTATATAGGAGGCCGTCCCGCTATACTTAGACCGCTCTTTTCCTTAGGTACAAGATGGAATTTTTTATTTCCCGAGCAAGGAAGAGATATCCCCTTCCAGATTATCACTACAAATGTTCTTGGGCCTAATAAAGAAAAGCAGGTCTACTGGGAACGTGCCTTCTACTTCCCTAAAAAGACGAGATATTTTAACGCTCTCATGAGTCTGGATATCAAGAGGGGGATTGTGAAGGACTATTTAGGCGATCCTAGTCTGTTTTATTCAGATTTGGTTTTTACAGTGACAGATAGTGGCGAGATGCTAATAAAATCTGATAAGCAACGCTTTCTGTTAGGTCATCTTGAAATCCCGTTACCGAAACTATTAAGAGGAAACGTAACGGTAAAAGAAGCCTATTTGGAGAATAAAGACAGATATTCGATTCATGTCCTCATTACCAATCCTTTGTTTGGAAAAATGTTTGAATACAAAGGAGAGTTTGTCGCAGATGAATAATACCTATAAAATTTTCCTGCTTTCTGCGTTATTTATAGCTAGTGCTGCTTTCACAGTTCATCCCTGGTACTTCTTAATGCTGACCATTGCGCAGCTTATTTATGTCCCTCTTGCCCTGCAGTTGGTTTGGAAGGAGAAAACAATCTATTTTATTAGCATTCCAGCATATCTATCTGTCTTTGTCCTACAAGTAATAGAGACTACTAGCTTCGACTGGCTGTTAGCAGGAATTTATTTGTTGTTTACCCTCACTGTCGCTTGGAAAGGTATACAGCGTTTCCTATCTAGAGGATTTTCCCATTTAGAAGAGTTTTCAATTGATATGGGAATGGTTTATTTAGCTATCGGCGGAATGTGGTTTTTTGCACATATTACTGAAATAGATACTGGTTTTTCTCTTATTCTCACTTGGCTAACTGCTATTCATTTTCATTATTCCTCGTTTTTATTGCCTATCTTTGTCGGGCTGCTGGGACGTATAGAGAAGCCAAGGGGATATCGCACCATTTCTGTCATTCTCTTGATCGCACCAATTTTTGTTGCTTTAGGAATTACCTTTTCCCCTTGGTTAGAGCTGCTGTCAGTCCTTTTGTATATTGTCGGCATATATGGGTTGATAGTACTTTGCTGGAGAATCAATTTCTCTAATAGGTGGGCCAAGGCGTTTGTGATGCTTTCCTTTCTAGCGATTGGCGTAACTATTCTCTTCTCACTGCTTTATGCACTTGGAAATGTATTTGGTTATTTCGGAGTTAGTATAGATTTTATGCTAAAGTTTCACGGATTTTTTAACTGTGTTATCTTCGGTCTTGTCGGCTTAGTTGGCTGGATGTTGTGGACCCCTGAACCTAGAAAAAGAAAAAGCTTTCCTATTAGTCATATTCGCGGTAAATGGACGATTGGTGAGAGGATATTAGGGGCTCATAAAGCTGATGGTCAATACAGCGGACTAGTAGATGATATGAATATGTATATTGATAAGAAGAAACTCGCTCAAACAATAAGTGATTTCTATGAGAACACAAGTAATTATCGTCTTTTCTCAAGCGTGCACTGGCATACCTGGTTCAAGCCGCTGGCAGCTATTTATCATCTTTTTAGCAAACGATTTCAGCAGTTGAATCTTCCTTTAACTAATGATGAATCAGAGATGACTGGGAGTATCGTGAGCGTAGAGGACGGTCGTGAGAAAACGAGAGCATGGGTGCGGAAAATAAAAGAAGATATCATCTTTGTTGCTCTGTATTCTTTTCACCGGACGGAAGAAAGGGTTTTTATGAATATTGCGCTTCCACTACCGCAAAGCACTATGATCGGTATATTAGAAGTAAGGACTGAGAAAGAGACGCTAATACTGACAAGTCAAGGGAAAGAGAATAGTGACGCTGGAATCTATCTGGCTTTTGGCAATAACCTATTTAAGCTCCCAATCCACGAACGATTTGAGGTAAAGGAAATAAGCACAGGCAAGCTATCAGCCTTGCATCGCATGTGGATTTTCGGTATACCGTTTCTCACAATCACCTATCGGATCCAACAGAAGGAGCATTCAAGGATAACCAGGAGTGTATCTCAGCACCAGTGATTTACTGATCATAGAGGAGACAGCTTCTATGATAGATTAGTTGGCACAACACTGATATTAAGAAGACGGCTACTGCTCGATTCTAAGGGGGTAGTGCGCGGAAACATGGAGTTAGTGTGCGGTACGAGAGGGTTACTGCGCGAAACTCATAATCTATTGCGCGGTATAACTTTTGGAGAGAGGCTACTGCTCGATTTCGGGATGTTAGTGCGCGGAAAAGAGGCTCTAATGCTCGGAACGAGA
>NZ_JBXEOV010000033.1:0-13517 GCF_056856695.1 Psychrobacillus sp. Z16_25
TCAGCGCCGATGGTAGTTGGGGGTCTCCCCCTGTGAGAGTAGGACGTCGCTAGGCAACAGCAAGGCCGTCACCGAGTAAAATCGGTGGCGGTCTTTTTCTATTGGTCAAAAAAGACACGGGAAGAGAAAGAGATTATGTAGTTGATAGAGACAGTCGTCAAGGTAAATGGGTTTACTCTCATTCACGGGTGAAATACTCTCGGATAGGTGGTGGTTACTCTCGTTTAGCTGCTGTTTACTCTCAGTTAGACAAGGTTTATTCTCGTTCAGTGGGAATACTCTCGTTCGGGGAGCATTTACTCTCGGATAAGCCGAATTTATTCTCATTCGTGCGGGACTAAAAGGAGGGAAATATCCTGAGGCATTCTCCCCACCACAATTACTATCTAAATAGGAAAAACAAGTTTGGTGAAGGCATGGCCGATGCCTGCCAGTCTCCTAGATAAGTAGAAAATCCAAAATTCCACTCTATTCCGCAGTATCATAAATGTTACTCTCATTTACGGGAGGAATACTCTCGTTCGGGGAGCAATTCCTCTCGGATAAACTAATTTTAATCTCATTTGTGCCGGACTAAAAGGTAAAGGTAGAGGGAAATGGAGACTAATTCTAGATGTTAGGGAAATCTTCGTAGGATGATTTGTTATAGGTTACTCTTATTTGCTCGAGTTCTCTATTTGACATGACTATATATCCAACTTAGAATAGAAAAATACTAAAATTTTATAGAAAAGTCTAAATAAATATAAAATTTGTGGGTTCTTGACACTCATGGGTGTCGCTGATAACCTTGTAATAATATTCAAAACCGAGGAGGAAGTCATAGTAATGTGGGAAACTAAATTTCAAAAAGAAGGACTTACGTTTGATGATGTTTTATTGGTCCCAGCAAAATCCGAAGTATTACCAAAGGATATTAATTTATCAGTACAGTTAACAAAAAAGATTAAATTAAATATCCCGGTGATTAGTGCAGGTATGGATACAGTTACTGAAGCGAAAATGGCTATTGCTATGGCTCGTCAGGGCGGATTAGGCATTATCCACAAGAACATGAGTATCGAAGAACAAGCAGAGCAGGTAGAAACAGTAAAACGTTCTGAAAATGGCGTTATTACAGATCCATTCTATTTAACTCCTACGCATCAAGTATTCGATGCAGAGCATCTAATGGGTAAATACCGTATTTCAGGTGTACCAATTGTAAATAATGAAGAAGAATTGCGGTTAGTAGGAATTATAACGAATCGTGATTTGCGTTTCATCCAGGATTACTCTTTACCAATCAACGAGGTAATGACAAAAGAGCAGCTTGTTACCGCTCCTGTAGGAACCACATTAGAGGACGCCGAAA
Source organism: Psychrobacillus sp. Z16_25 (assembly GCF_056856695.1). NCBI lineage: Bacteria > Bacillati > Bacillota > Bacilli > Caryophanales > Bacillaceae > Psychrobacillus > Psychrobacillus sp. Z16_25. The sequence goes on from NZ_JBXEOV010000033.1 coordinate 1,355, forward strand.
AAATTCTACAGCAATATAAGATTGAGAAATTACCGATCGTTGATGATAATGGAATTCTAAAAGGTTTAATTACGATTAAGGATATTGAAAAAGTAATTGAATTTCCAAACGCTGCAAAAGATCAGCATGGTCGTTTACTTGTTGGAGCTGCTGTAGGAGTGACAAGTGATACGATGATTCGAGTAGAGAAGCTTGTAAAAGCACAAGTAGATGTTATCGTAATTGACACTGCACATGGTCATTCAAAAGGTGTTATAGATACAGTGAAAAGCATTCGAAATGCATATCCTGATTTAGATATCATAGCAGGAAACGTAGCTACTGCAGAAGCAACGAAAGCTTTGTATGAAGCGGGAGCTGATATTGTAAAGGTCGGTATTGGACCAGGTTCTATATGTACTACTCGTGTTGTTGCGGGTGTAGGGGTTCCTCAAATTACAGCTATCTATGACTGTGCGACAGAAGCAAGAAAAGCTGGAAAAGCAATTATTGCAGACGGAGGAATCAAGTTTTCTGGAGATATCGTAAAAGCTCTTGCTGCAGGTGGACATGTTGTCATGCTTGGAAGCTTATTAGCTGGTACAACAGAAAGTCCAGGTGAAACAGAAATCTTCCAAGGTAGACGTTTTAAAGTATATCGTGGCATGGGTTCTATTGGAGCTATGGAAAAGGGATCGAAGGATCGTTATTTCCAAGAGGATGCAAAAAAATTAGTTCCAGAAGGAATCGAAGGTCGCTTGCCATACAAAGGACCACTTGCTGATACAATTCATCAGCTACTTGGTGGGGTAAGAGCAGGAATGGGTTACTGCGGTACTGGTACATTAGAGGAGCTTCGTGAAAACGCTCAATTTATTCGTATGACTGGGGCTGGCTTACGTGAAAGTCATCCGCATGATGTACAAATCACAAAAGAGGCACCAAACTACTCCATTTCATAAAAAGTAAAAGAGATAACGAACTTTTAGCACCCACCGGTCGTCCTCATATAGGCCGAATGGGTGCTTTTTAAATCCACTATGCTTTTTATGGACAAAGTATGATAAAATGGGCAATGATAAAATTAAAGATGGAGGTACAACAGTGAATAAAGTTTGGAAAACATCGATAGTGAAGTGGCTTATACTTCCGATGTTCCTAGTTTCTTTTGTATTTGGATTTTCTCTTAATGCAAATGCAGAAGATAACCTAAATTTGAATGTAGATGCAGCTATTCTAATTGACGCGGACTCTGGAAAAATATTATATGAAAAAAATGCGGACACGCCTCTTGGAATTGCAAGTATGACAAAAATGATGACAGAATACCTTCTTTTTGAAGCAATTGAAGAAGGAAAAATTTCATGGGATCAACAATATTCAGTTAATGAATATACATATAAAATTTCTCAAGATAGACGTTTAAGTAATGTACCATTACGTGAGGATGGTGCGTACAGTATTCGTGAATTATACGAGGCAATGGCAATTTACTCTGCAAATGGAGCTACCATTGCTATTGCGGAAACAATTGCAGGAACAGAAGATAATTTTGTTAAATTAATGAATGAAAAAGCAGCTGAAATGGGCTTGGAGGGTGCAAAGTTTGTAAACTCTACCGGCTTAAATAATGCTGATTTGCAAGGAATGCATCCAGCTAGCACAGGGGCTTCTGATGAAAATGTAATGCCTGCAAGCTCGGTGGCACGATTAGCTTATCTATTATTAAAGGATTATCCGGAAGTGTTAGAAACAACAAAAATTCCTAAGAAAACCTTCCGTGAAGGGACAAGCGACGCAATTAAAATGAGCAACTGGAACTGGATGTTACCTGGGCTAGTGTATGAGTATGAAGGTGTAGATGGCTTAAAAACTGGTACGACAGATTTCGCTGGACACTCTTTCACTGGGACTGCTACAAGAAACGGAATGCGTGTAATTGCAGTTGTGATGAAAGCAGTAGATGCTAATGGAGAAGGATCCTATGAGGCGCGTTTCGATGCTACAAGAGCATTATTTGATTATGGTTTTTCTCAATTCACAAAGGTAGATCTTTTTCCAGAGGGATATCAAATTCCTGGTAATGAAACATTAGAAGTTTTAAAAGGGAAAGAAAAAGAAGTAGCTATTGCAACAAAAGAGCCTATTTCCATGATGATCAAGCCAAGTGAAAAAGATCTGTACAAGGCTATTTTTGTCCCTACTAATGAGACAATAGAAGCTCCTATAGAAAAAGGGACCGTAGTGGGGAAAGTAAAAATAGAAAAAACAGAAGGCACGGACTATGGCTATATAATGGACAATGGTACTGATGTGGACGTAGTGACAACTGAATCAGTAGAAAAAGCTAGCTGGATTAGCTTGATGTTCCAAGGGATAGGTAAGTTCTTCAGTGGTCTGTGGTCAAGTACGACAGACTTTATAAGTGGCTTATTTTAAAAACTTAGGGTTATGGATATTTCCATAGCCCTTTTTTATTTGGTTAAGAAAAGAAAATTCTTTTATTTGTATGATTCCTTTATATTGCTTGGCTTTCTCCTTGTTTTATCTGAAGTGCCTCTATTAGCTCCTCAGGGAAAAAGGCTATTTTTCGAAGGATTCACTTGCCAAAACTTCAAACGTATAGTAAAGTATGAGTAATTTCATGAACTAAAAACGATGATAGGAAGCAGTAGCAAGTAAGTTTTTTGTAGAGAGTCAGCGGCTGGTGGAAGCTGATAGAGGCCCTTGTGAATCCGTCCTTGAGTTGCATAGCTGAATGAGTAGGCTATGGCCGGTTGAAAAGCCGTTATTTGACAAGCGGACTTACGAAAGTGAGTCAATCAGGGTGGTAACGCGGGTATGCTCTCGTCCCTTTTGGGGATGAGGGCTTTTTTGTCGTTTTTTTTACTAATTAAAGGAGGAATATTCATGTTAGATGTAAAATTTGTTCGAGATCATTATGAAGAAGTAAAAGCGAAGCTTGCAAAGCGTGGAGAAGATATCTCAGAATTTGATCAGTTCCAACCACTTGACCAAAAGCGTCGTGACTTAATTGCAAAAACAGAGGTATTAAAGGCAGAACGTAACGAGGTTTCTCAAAAAATCTCTCAAATGAAACGCAATAAGGAAAATGCGGATGACCTAATCGTTCGTATGCGTGAGGTTGGAGATGAAATTAAAGGGCTAGACGAGGAGCTAAGAGAAGTAGAAGAAAAGTTTGAGCATATGATGATGCGTATTCCAAATGTTCCTCATGACAGTGTGCCAATTGGCGATTCTGAGGATGACAACGTAGAAATCCGCAAATGGGGAGAGGTTCCGAACTTTGACTTTGAAGCAAAAGCACATTGGGATATTGTAACGGACCTTAAGATTGTTGATTTTGAACGTGCTGCTAAGGTAACAGGAAGTCGTTTTGCATTCTACCGTGGGTTGGGAGCAAGATTAGAGCGTGCTTTACTAAACTTTATGATGGACTTGCATTCTGAAGAACATGGCTATGAAGAGATGCTTCCACCGTATATGGCAAATCGCACAAGCTTAACTGGTACTGGACAGCTTCCAAAGTTTGAAGAGGATGCATTCTTGGTAAATGAAGAGGATTATTTTTTAATTCCAACGGCAGAGGTACCAGTTACAAACTTCTATCGTGACGAGATTTTAGATGGTGACCAGCTGCCACAAGCATTCACTGCTTACAGTGCTTGCTTCCGTTCTGAGGCGGGATCTGCAGGAAGAGATACTCGTGGCTTAATTCGTCAGCATCAATTCAATAAAGTGGAGCTAGTACGCTTTGTGAAGCCTGAGGAATCTTATGAGCAATTAGAGTTGTTAACAGGACATGCAGAGAAGGTATTACAGCTGCTAGGCTTACCATACCGTGTATTATTAATGTGTACTGCAGATCTTGGCTTCACGGCTGCGAAAAAGTATGATATTGAAGTTTGGCTACCAAGCTATGGAGAATATAAAGAAATTTCTTCTTGCAGTAACTTTGAAGACTTCCAAGCACGCCGTGCAGGTATTCGCTTTAGAAGAGAGCAAGGTGCGAAGCCAGAATATGTGCATACATTAAACGGAAGTGGTCTTGCAATCGGTCGTACAGTAGCTGCTATCTTAGAGAACTATCAGCAAGCGGACGGCTCTGTAGTAATTCCAGAGGTCCTTCGTCCATATATGGGTGGAAAAACTGTAATCAAGTAAAAAAAAGAACCATTAGCGTGTTCAAACACGTTTTTGGTTCTTTTTTTTCGCTCTTAACTCTCTAAAAAAATTTGTTAACAACTCGCCACATGCTTCCGCTAAGACACCCTCTGTGACTTCACAAGTATGATTAAATCGATTATCTTGTAGCAGGTGATATAGGGAATCAACACAACCAGCCTTCAAGTCCCTTGCACCGTATACTACTCGAGGAATACGTGATTGTAGGATGGCTCCTGCACACATAGGACAAGGCTCTAACGTAACATACATAGTAGTATCTTCTAAACGCCAGCTACCTACCTTATCACAAGCTTCTTGGATAGCTAGCATCTCTGCATGCGTGGTTGCATTTTGAGTTGTTTCTCGAAGGTTATGTCCTCTTCCAATAACCTCTTCTTCATACACAATAATTGCGCCAATCGGCACCTCACCCATTGCTTCCGCTTTTTTTGCTTCTTCTATTGCTAATGTCATGTATTTTTCATCCATTGGAGTCAACTCCTCTCGCATATTTTAGCATGTTTTGTAGATGGTATGCATAAGGTAATGCGAAGGAGTGATAAATTGATTTACGTAGTGAAACAAGGCGACAGCTTATATTCTATTGCGAAACAATTTAATACGAACAGTGCTACCCTTGCTTCTATTAACCGAATAGAAGATCCAGATGTGTTGGTGATTGGGCAGGCGTTAGTATTACCAACAACCCCAAGTGCTAGCAGACCACAAATCGAATCTAACTTATATGTAGAATGGTATACAGAAGTTCCATCAAATCAGGTAATTCAGCAGGTCGAGGATGTAGCGGCATATCTAACTTATATGATGCCGTTTACTTATGAAGTGAAAAGGGATGGAACGCTCAAGCCCCTTAATTGGGGTACACTAGGGGAAATTGCTCAAGCAAACCAAGTCGAGACAGTGGTTGTGATTGCAAACTTAGAAGAAGACGCATTCAGTGATACATTAGCCCATGAGATATTTACAAATGAACAGGTAAAGAGACGTGTGTTTACAGAAACGGTAGCAGAGGCAGAAAGAAGAGGAACCAAGCATATTCATCTGGATTTTGAATATATCATGCCCACGGATCGGGAAAACTATGTCGCTTTCTTAAGAGAATTTAAAGCGTTTGCTCCTAGTTATACTTTTTCTGTTAGTTTAGCTCCAAAAACTAGTGCTAATCAGAAGGGCAAATGGTATGAGGGGCATGATTACAAGGCTATTGGCGAGATAGTGGATTTTGTTGTTATTATGACGTATGAGTGGGGGTACAGCGGTGGTCCACCGATGGCTGTTTCTCCAATCGGTCCTGTAAGAAACGTGTTAGAGTATGCGGTTACAGATATACCAGCCAATAAGATTTTAATGGGACAAAATTTATATGGGTATGATTGGACACTTCCCTATAAACCGGGGAATCCTTTTGCGAGAGCCATTAATCCTCAGCAAGCTATTCAAATTGCTAGAGAAAGAAATGCTGCAATTGAATATGACACAAAGGCTCAGGCACCTTTCTTCCATTACTGGAGAGAAGGGAAGGAGCATGAAGTATGGTTTGAGGATGCAAGGTCCATACAAGCAAAGTTTGATTTATTAAAGGAACTGGGTTTAAGAGGTATTTCTTATTGGCATAGTGGCTTTTCTTTTCCGCAAAACTGGTATCTGTTAAATGACAATTTCCGAATTAGAAAAATTTAGGGTCTCGTTGTCTTTCTTTGGAAAGACAATTAGGCTCTATTTTTCATTTTCTAGCTATGCTAAAATAAAGGGTACGATTTGAAAAATTATAGTGAGGTTAAAGCTAATGTCTATTCCATTTATCACAGTAGAAGGTCCCATCGGGGTAGGAAAGACTTCCCTAGCAAAGGCGATTGCTGATACATATCAATTTGAATTGCTTAAGGAAATAGTGGACGAAAATCCATTTCTAAATAAATTCTATGAAGACATTGCAGAGTGGAGCTTTCAAACGGAAATGTTCTTTCTGTGTAATCGTTACAAACAGTTAAGTGATATTGAAAAAAAATACTTATCACAAGACAAGCCAGTGGCAGCTGATTACCACATATTTAAAAATTTAATTTTTGCCAAACGTACTCTAAATTCAAATGAATATAGCAAGTATGAGGATATCTATCAAATACTTACGAAAAATATGCCTGTACCTAATATGGTTATTTATTTGGATGCAAGTATTGACGTATTAATGGATAGAATTGATATGCGAGGAAGAGAATTTGAGAAAAAAATTAGCCAAGCTTATTTAGAGCAGCTTTCTGAAGATTATCGTATGTTTATCGATGATTTTGAAAAGAGCCATCCACATATACCGGTTTTACGCTTTAATGGCGATGAGATAGACTTTGTAAAAAACAGTAAAGATTTAGAAAATATCTTAGAAAAAGTTGATGCAACACTGCATAGAAGGAGTTTATAGATGAATTTAAGAGAAAAGTACGGTATTCCATCAAATGCTGTTATCACAATCGCAGGTACAGTAGGAGTAGGTAAATCTACGATGACAAAAGCATTGGCGGATGCATTGAATTTTAGAACTTCATTTGAGAAAGTAGATTCCAATCCATATTTAGATCGTTTCTATGAAGACTTTTCTAAATGGAGCTTCCATTTGCAAATCTATTTTTTAGCGGAGCGTTTTAAGGAGCAAAAAAGAATGTTTGAATATGGTGGAGGTTTTATTCAAGACCGCTCTATCTACGAGGATACAGGAATTTTTGCTCAAATGCATAAAGAAAAAGGGACAATGGAACCGGTGGACCATGAAACGTATACAAGCCTTTTTGAAGCAATGGTTATGACTCCATACTTTCCACATCCAAATTTGTTAATCTATCTAGAAGGATCATTAGATGATGTCATTGACCGTATCCATGAAAGAGGTCGACCTATGGAGCAGCAAACACCACTTTCCTATTGGGAAGAGATGCATGGGCGCTATGAAAAATGGATTGATGGCTTTAATGCTTGTCCTGTTTTAAGATTAAATATTAATGATTACGATGTGCTTCAAAATCCACAAGATGTAGAAGCTATTGTAGAACGAATTGGGCAGTTTATGGCACATACAACTTCATTACTAAAATAATAAGAAACTCTACGAGCCGATCCAATGATTAGCTCGTAGAGTTTTTCTATTTTTAAAAAGGAATAGATGGTTGAAAAAAGAATATATGATATAGAGGGGGGAGAAGATTGGAAGGAATAACTATTCGCAATGCAACTGAAAATGATGCAGAGCAAGTAATTTTACATGTAAGACAAGTGCTCAAAGAGAATGCTGATTTTATGGCAACAACATTAGAAGAATTTCATCCAACGCTAGAGGAAGAAAAAGAGTGGATTCGTCTACATGGGGAGCGGGGGCTCATGCTAGTAGTGGAAAGTGAAGGAAGAATTATTGGCCTTTTAAACCTCCAGCTCTCTGCTAGAGAAAAGTTTAAGCATCAAGGGATGTTTGGAATGAGTATTCAAGAATCATTTACAGGTAAGGGGATTGGCAGCTTACTTATCAAGAGGATGCTTGACTGGGCGAAAGAACAGGGAACTATCGAAAAGATATCGCTAGAGGTCTTCTCAAATAATAAGCGAGCGATACACTTATATGCTAAGAATGGTTTTAAGGAAGAGGGAAGAAGAGTAAAACAAGCGAAACTTCGCCCTGGAGAGTATGTGGACGATATATTGATGAGTAAGTTCATTGGATAAGAACAATAAACACTTCACGTATAGATGCCCTATAAGTAAACGAGGAATGGCGAGGAGGTAGCACCTCAGTAAATCTGCATTTGACCTTGTGGTGCAATGCGCTAGAACCAGACAAAAAAACCATGAATATAAATTCATGGAACAAAATAAAAAAGTATTAATATTCTGAAATATAAAACAAAAGAGAAATCCGTTACTTAATGTAACAGACTAATCTCCAATTTATGCGTGTGTGTTATATCAAAAAATGGAGGAGGAAGAGGGATTCGAACCCCCGCGCGGTTTGACCCGCCTGTCGGTTTTCAAGACCGATCCCTTCAGCCAGACTTGGGTATTCCTCCGAAGTACAAGAACTAATTTAACATGTATAAAAAACAAAGTCAACAAATTTGAAATACTTTCAAAGTGAAAGTATTTAGCATTTTTCCCTACCACTATATGAATATCTATCCATTGCTTTTTATAAAGAAAATAAGTATACTAGTTATTGCCGTGCTAGGTGGGAAGGTAGCGGTGTCTTGTAACTCGCAATCCGCTCTAGCGAGACTGAACTCCTTCTCTGAGGTTGAATACATGTAGGGTCTGGTCCTTGCACGTGATGTTGACATTTGGGTCCTGCGCAATGGGTACCCATGAACCATGTCAGGTCCGGAAGGAAGCAGCATTAAGTGGTGTTTTCTCATGTGCCGCGGGGTTGCCTAGATCGAGTTAACGACAAGGTTGCCGCTTATGTGTTTCAATCGAAGGAAGGTGCACGGCATTACATAACCTATTAACTCATTTGTCAGCTGACAAATGAGTTTTTTATTTGTTTAAGCTCCGGTTCTATGGAGCTGTTATCTGTTCTTTATGGTATAATGGAAACAGACTTGAAAATTTAGAGACAGGAGGGGAATTTGTTGTCGTATCAAGCTTTTTATCGTGCATACCGACCACAATCTTTTTCGGAAATGTCCGGCCAAACTCATATAAAGCAAACCCTTCAAAATGCCCTCCTTTACAATAAAACCACTCACGCGTATTTATTCTCAGGCCCAAGAGGTACAGGTAAAACAAGTGCTGCCAAGATATTTGCTAAGGCATTAAATTGTGAAAATGGCCCAGCAAAAGAGCCTTGTAATACCTGTGACACCTGTATAAGCATCACGGAAGGATCAAACCCAGATGTCATTGAGTTTGACGCCGCTTCTAATTCGCGTGTAGAGGAAATGCGAGATATTATTGAAAAGGTTCGCTTTGCACCTTCGAATGCAAGATATAAAGTGTATATCATCGATGAGGTGCATATGCTCTCTACGAGTGCTTTTAATGCTTTATTAAAAACATTGGAAGAACCACCTGCACACGCTGTCTTTATACTAGCTACTACAGAGCCGCATAAAATACCATTGACCATTATATCAAGATGTCAGCGATTTGATTTTAAACGAATCACCTCAAGCGATATAGTGGATAGAATGGTAGAGGTATTGACCGATGCAGGCATTGAGTATGATTTGGGCGTGTTAAAGATAATTGCTCAGGCTGCCGCAGGGGGAATGCGGGATGCGCTTAGTATGCTAGACCAGGTGGTTTCATTTAGTGGAGAAAAGATGACCATAGAAGATGCACTACTGGTTACTGGCTCTATTGGGCAAGAAGTCTTTTACCAGCTCGCTGATGCGCTACTGGAGAAAAATGTGGCAAGTGCTTTAAGTAGCGTCGAAAAGCTGGTGGAGGACGGAAAAGATCCTGTTCGTCTAACAGAGGACTTTATTACTTTTTATCGTGATTTACTTGTTTTACAAGTTGCTCCAGACCAAACAGAGCTCTTAGAAATAGCATCAGGAGATGAAGCTTTTCTACAATTAGCAAATAAGTTTCCAGTAGATGTATTATATAAGAGCATATCTATCTTGACTGATACACAGCAAGAGATGCGTTTTTCAAACCATGCGAAGGTTTATCTAGAGACAGCTATTATTCGACTCTCCCAGGTTTCTTCCAAGCAAAAGGCGGGAGTTGGTAGCTCAGATTTAGAAATGAAAATTTCTATGTTGGAAAGCCAAATTCAACAACTGCAGCAACAAATTGCTCAAGGTGTAGTAGCCCAAGGAAGTCCTGTTACTCAGGCTGATTCTCCAAAGAGACAGAGAACAAAAGCTTCCTCTGGTGTGAAAGTATCAAGTGGTCGTATCCAAGAAATCTTAAAGACGGCTACAAAGACTGATATTCAAGAGATTAAAGCACAATGGGCAAATATATTGCAGCAACTTCAAAAGTCACATGCAGCTTTATTAAATGATGCTGAGCCAGTAGCAGCATCTTCAAGTGCATTTGTGTTAAAATTTAAATACGATATTCATTGTCAGATGGCAATGGAAAATAAAACATTCTCCACTATATTTCCGCAGTTAATCGCCAACATAACAGGGAAAGTATATGAGATTGTTTATGTGCCAGAAGAAAGTTGGCTAAAGATTAGAGAAGATTTCATTAAACAGAATGGCTTAAAAACAGGAAACAGCACGGACAGCGCTGAGAACAACAATGCAGAGAATGAGGCATTGGAGCTTTTACAAGGACCTGAGGAGATTTCGGAAGATCCATTAATAGTAGAAGCAGAAAAGTTATTTGGAAAAGAGTTTGTAGAAATACATGATGACTAAGGAGGAAAATTAAATGCGTGGAATGGGTAATATGCAAGGTATGATGAAGCAAATGCAAAAAATGCAAAAGAAAATGGCTGAGGCACAAGAAGAGTTAGGAAACCAACACTTCGAGGGCGTTGCTGGTGGTGGAATGGTGAAAGTAACCGTTACTGGACATAAAGAAGTAATAGAGGTTGCACTAGACCCTGCTGTAGTAGATCCAGATGATGTAGAAATGCTTCAAGATTTAATTGTCATTGCAACAAACGAGGCAATGAAAAAAGCGGAAGAAACTGCGAACAGCACGATGGGACAATTCACGAAAGGATTGAACCTTCCTGGCATGTTCTAGGAGGAATAAATCATGCATTATCCTGAACCAATATCTAAGCTAATAGATAGTTTTATGAAATTGCCAGGGATTGGGCCGAAAACAGCGGCCCGTCTGGCATTTTTTGTCTTAACAATGAAAGAAGACACTGTACTAGATTTTGCGAAGGCTCTAGTAGATGCCAAAAGAAATTTAAGCTATTGTTCTGTGTGTGGTCATATCACTGACGTAGACCCTTGTAGTATTTGCCGGGACCATTCCAGAGATAAATCTATGATATGTGTGGTCCAAGATACGAAAGATGTTATCGCGATGGAGAAAATGCGAGACTATAACGGCCTCTATCATGTGCTTCATGGTGCAATATCTCCTATGGATGGGATAGGCCCAGAGGATATTAACGTTCCTTCTTTACTTAAAAGATTACAAGATACACAAGTGGAAGAGCTTATTTTAGCGACTAACCCAAACATTGAAGGGGAAGCAACTGCTATGTATATCTCCCGTCTTGTAAAACCATCCGGTATAAAAACTACAAGGATTGCTCATGGTTTACCTGTAGGTGGAGATTTAGAATATGCCGATGAAGTAACTTTATCCAAAGCATTAGAAGGAAGAAGAGAGTTATAAGGGGTTTTGAATTTGTTTTTTCGAAAAGGAAAACTAAAAAAAGAGTTTGACGATCAGTTCGTGGAATTAATGAAGGCAACCAAGGATGATTGGCAGCAAGCAATGGTAATAGAAGGTCATTTAAATGATTATGACTTAGATGCTATCGCAAAAAGAAAGATTGCGGAGAGTGTGCACTTCTATCTATATAAAGAAGCCAAGGTCAGAAACATTGTTATTAAATAGAATAATTAGTAGTACTAGCCTCATATAATAAGCACACTAATTTTATGGAGGGATACACATGAAGTTGACGATTATTATTTGTTCGGTGGTACTACTACTCTTTTTATTTTTAAAAAGCTCTTTTTCTTCTGTTTTTGAAGGAGTTTCTATTTTGTTGTTTAGATTAGGATTCTCTTTTTTAGTTTTATTCGGTGTTCACTTGCTTTTAGGGATGATTGGATACAGCATTCCTATAAACCTGTTCACAGGAGCTGTAGTGGCGGTATTAGGAGTGCCTGGAGTAGCGTCAGTAGTGGCTATTTCTATCTTTATATAATTTATATAAAAAAGTTTATAAAAAGTGTTGACTTATGAAATGAATGAGAGTAATATAGTAGAAGTCGCCGAGAGGTAATAACGACTTGGCAACACGATGAACATTGAAAACTGAACATGCAAAACGTCAAGATAT
>NZ_JBXEOV010000034.1:0-8818 GCF_056856695.1 Psychrobacillus sp. Z16_25
TTGATTGGAGACCTGAGTGAGTCCGATAATGCTCTTTGACTGGCGAGTATATCATTGATTGGAGACCTGAGTGAGTCTGATACTGCTCTTTGACTAGCAATTATATCATCCCATAGGTGAGTTCTAACCAAAGCTTTAGTTTTATTGTTTATATTTGAAAATCCCTCCATCTAACCCCTCCTAAATTTTACCTACAATTTAATTTAAACATAAAATAGATTGCAGGTTAAATTATAAACTTGTAACAGAGTATTTTTATCTAACATTATCTTCTAGAATCCTTGTTACTTCTAACTTCGTTGATAAAGAGATTCTGTAGTTGGTTTTTGACTCCTAGAGAGTTAGTTTGTTTACAATCCTATCCCACTTGCCGCATTATCCTCAAAAATAGTCCCATGCTTGATATACCGTTGGAGGGAGCTCGATTGCTTGTGCCTGGTCTGACGCTCTCTCTTCCCCGGCTTTTGCTGCGGTCGAACAAAAACCACTGCGTAGACTGTGTGCGCCAGAGATGTCGATGGAAGGCCGGCCGCCTCACAATTCTTCTTCACAATCAATCGCACCGATTGTGCATTAAACGCTCATACAAGTTCCCATGTCGGTCCATACGTCGAAAGAGTGGACCACTAGTAATGCCCGAAGCCGACAGCCACTCCTGGACCGACCGTACCGAGCACGTGGAACGGTTGTGCCATAGGGGAGTGCGATGACTTGTCCCGCCCCTTGCTGGTCCGTCTTACTGTACTCAATCATTAACATTAATCCATCGGTAATGAACCACATGTGTTCCACATCTATCCCCTACAAGTTGGGTACGAACTTCGGCGACGGCTAATTGTATTGCTTCAAATCCATCTTCAAGATGACCTTTTATTACTTATCACTTCATGTTCCCAATATGGTTTTGCTATTGGATAAAGTTGTGTATTTAAAAAAATATTATTTTTATTGTTTGTTAAAAATATTTATTGTTTTCAAACAATATTTGTGTTAGTATTATAATAACAAAGGAAGGGGATATTATTATGGGAAAAAATACAATTAGTTATTGGATGAAGCAGTTTGTTGCAAGTCAATTACGTCAAGCATTCTTAGAAGAAGGGGTCGTTACTAAAAACGTCACTTTCTCTTTATCCAATGAAGTAATCGAGAAGATAAATAAGATCAGTGACAACAACAAATTGTTGGAAACCCAGTATGAAGTGTCAGGGCTACCTGTTACTAAATCAGATATCTTATCTAATGCCATTGAAGCGTATTACGAAGCATATCTTAACGGTTTAGATGATTTAAACGTAAAAATCGAAACAGAAGATTTTATTCAAGATGAAGAAAAAAATCAGGAGGACGCAGCGCCTAAAGTAGCGGATACAATAATTGTTTCCTCTAATTCTTATGAAAGCTTTGAAGAACATTTTTTAAAAAATCGTACGTGGGAAGCTACTATGGCGTCGTGGAGAGTTCCTAACTTAACCCATGTAACTGTTTATGTGGGAAGGCCTCTCTCAAAAATCACTCATTATGCAGAAATTATAGGTCGAGAATTACTAGACAATAATAGATATAGATTCACTTTAGGGGAACCTATCCCATTAGAACAACCAATCGAGTTAACCCCATATGGTATGGGTGTACGAAACCCTCGATTTACAACATTGGAAACGCTAAAAAAATCGAAATACGTATCTGACTTATCGGAGTGGTGGATACAATCCTATACTAAAAATTAGTTGCATTATTCAAGGAATTACTTCTTGTTAAAAAAGAGGCGTGATTGCAGATGGCAATCACGCCTCTTTTTATTTAATCAACCTCTTCTGTCAAAAATTGAAAAAGATACGTTTCATCAACCCCTGAACCAGGACATAACCGGCGGACTCTACCGGTCTCCAGACTTCCGTTTGATAGTCGAGGCCTTGCGGGAGAAACCAAGGAATATCATGCAGTAGTGCGTTGGTCTAGGGGGGCGCCAACACTCCAGTCGGACGTGGAGGGGATTCTTCCAGTTGGTCGTCTTGGAATTGGTCAGATAGAACTCCACCTGTTGATACAACTGTTGGTCATCGGCAGACAAGGCTGTCGATGACTGAAAGGTGATCGGGTTGTGCTCTAGAAATGATTCTTCCTTCAAGCCCAGTTCAATTTTGAATAGGATTTTCTGTTGGCCTTGGATTTTCATCATCTCCGGCAAAAACGTTTATTGGCATTAAAAAAATATTTATCATAATAAGAGTAATGACGAAGCCTTTTTTCATTTTCATAGTATCTACCGTCCTTTATTATTTAATGTTAATGAATTGCGGTACTGCAGTGCTGCTAATTTGTAACTTCTCAAAGAAAAATAATAATCAGCTAACTGTAATGAATATTTTTGTGCTGTTAATAAATCCTTATTTTCTGTAAAGTAGTCAATACACTCCTTTAAAATTAATTCTAATTCCTTGCTTTTTAAAATTGTATTCTTATAAACACAAAGATGTAATTGATAGTTTTTAAATGTTAAGTATGGGGCAGTTTCTATTATTGCTTGTCCCCTAAAACACCATTCGAGTGATTTTTCTAGTTTTTCAACCTTAAAATATTCTTTTACTAATGAAAACACAGTAATTAATTTACTTTCTGCCGAACAGCCGTTATTCTTTGCTTCCATACTTAGAAGAAGATGCTCAATTGCCTCAGATGATTTATTTTGTACTGAATACAGGGAACCTAAGTTTTGTTGAATCATCCCAATATAAGTATTTAAGTTTAATTCTATTGCTAATTTATGAGCCTTTGAGAGATATTCTTCAGACTCTGTAAAATTCTCAAGATTTTTATGGGCATTCCCTATAACGATATAGCTATCTATTGCTCGATGTAAGATTAAATCGTGAAGATAAAAATTAAGAGATAGATTTCCATGTTTAATGGCATTTTTAAAGTCTCCATTTTCAAAATAAGTTAGAGAGAAAATATTGTGGAAATCTGCCAACTCCCAGTCTGTAATGGAAAGCGTATTTAAAATATTAAACGACTGGTTTAAGTGAAAAAAAGCTTTTTCGTAAGACTTATTTAAGTATTCAAATATGCCCATGTTCAAATGGTATAAATATCGATGCTTATCATCAAACCAAGATATTAAGGACTCTATAATGGATATTAGTGGGTATAATTCTTGTTCTTCCATTTCAAGGATTAAACTGAATCGGAATAAGTATAGGTGATATAAAATAAAGTTTTTTTTATGCCTAAACTTATATTTTCTCGTAGATGAGATATATGGTTTTAACAAAGCTTTATTTCTATTAATAATGGAATCTTTATAGATTTGATTTAATTCACAAATAAATTTTTCCTCTTCGTAGTCACTAAATTCAATTAAATCTATTTTTAATCTTTGAAGTAATAATGTAATTATCTCGGAACTAGGTACAGTTTTATTGTTTTCTATTTTACTTAAATATGAAGAAGTACAAATTCCTTTTGCTAAAATGCTCTGTTTTAAAGATTGTGCTGTCCTTTCATATTTTATTAATGAGCCTATTATAGCAATCACCTTCCAAATTGTTTCGAATAATTACAATTATTATACTATTTTAACATTTTGTTTGTAAATGTAATATTTAATGGAAATAGAGTGGTGAATAATAGTTTTTTTAGGAGTAAAACACAACACACTTTCCCAACAAGATTAACTATGAAGAGAAAAATGTAAAATATATACTTTAAGAAAGGGAACCCCGTAGTGCGAAAAAAACTGAAAAGGAGGTTATGCTAAAAAAAGAGGAAACACTCAACTATTATAGGGGGGATGAAAAATGAAAAAATTGATTTCTTTGTTAATGGCTCTAACAATGTTTGTAACTCTTCTTCCGATAAATACCTTTGCTGAAGCAAGTGCTAATGAAACAAAACTTAATATTTATAACCAAGGGTTACTTGATCATGTAAACTATGATTCTAAAATCTTATCAGAAACAGCAGATACCTACACAGTTGAGTATTTCGAAACAGATGGTATATCTGCTAACGGATTATTTGAAGTAACAGAAAAAGCTTCTTAGCTTCAATAGAAACTAAAGAATTAAATTTTAAACTTGAAGGCTCGAAAGATGATTCCGGTATTTACAAAGGAATCGTTTTAAATCAAATTTTAAATAGGTAGGTGACAAGATATGAATAGAAAGCAATTGATAATTTTTTATACATTGATAGTTTTATTGATGGCAATGTTCTTTATAAATTATAAAATTTACCAAGAAAATGACAATCTAAAAATTAGGATAGGAACAGAATATAATTATTTGATTACAAAATCTTTAAGTCTACTAAACGAAGAATCTTCTATTGAGTATTGGCTTGATTCAATAGAGAGCCCTCAAGGAAAAGAATCTTTACAACATTTTATTAATCAAATAAATTATTTATCCATATCTCTTGAAAGAAATAACATGTCGGAAATTTCTACTCAGATGGATTTGTTAGAAGAACAATTCCGCGAGCTAAAAAATAAGGAAAAGGAATTATCCGAGGAAAGCATCAAAGAATTAGAACTAAATATTTCCATTTTAACATCTCTATTAACGAATCTGAAATTAGATTTAGAAGATAATCCACATACATGGTACAAGGAAATTAACTATGACTCTTCAAAAACGCATGAATATATAAAAAAAGAATTAGAAAGTCAAAGAATGAACCTCAAGTAATTCAAGAATATAAGAATTTGTTTAATTAATATTAATACCTTTGTGCTATCATTGTTTTTTCTTTTTATACAGTGAAATCTAGCCTTTTAATTGGTTTGTTTTTTGTTTTTTTCTTTATTTGTTGCTTCCTAGACAGGTTATTCATCTATAACCCTATCCCACTAGCTGCATTATCCTCAAAAATAGTCCCATGTTTGATATAACGTTGCAGTGAACTGGATTGTTTGTGTCGAGTTTGACGCATAATCTGATGCTCACTTTTCCCAGCCTTTGCTGCAGTCGAACAAAAACCACTGCGCAGACTGTGTGCCCCATAAGATGCCGATGGAAGTCCGGCCTCCTCACAATTCTTCTTCACGATCAATCGTACCGACTGTGCCGTTAAGCGTTCATACAGGTTCCCATGCCGGTCCATACGGCGAAAGAGTGGACCACTGGTGATGCCCGAAGCGGACAGCCACTCCTGGACCGACCGTACTGGGCACGTGGAACGGTTGCTGCCATAGGGAAGTGCGATGACTTGTCCCGCCCCCTGCTGGTCCGTCTTACTGTGCTCGATCGTGAGTACCAATCCATCCGCAGTGAACCTCATGTGTTCCACATCTATCCCCACCAGTTCACTTCTCCGAAGGGCACCTGCCCATCCGATCACCAATAGGGCACGATCCCGGATCCCCATTAGATTGTTCGGCAAAATACCAACCACTTGTCTTAAGTCCGTTAACCATAAGGCATCTTTTCCGACTTCCTTTGTCCTGATGGTCCGTTGAATTCCCTGCCACACCCCCTGCACCAGGGGGTGGTTCGTCGGGCTCTCCAGGTTCGCGGACTTGTGGCGCTGCGAGATAGCGGCCATCTTCCGTTTGATCGTCGTGGCCTTGTGGGAGGAACCGAGGAACGTCAGGTAATAGGCGATGGTCTCGGGGGTCGCCGGCAGCTCTTGTAGGCCATGTGTGGCACACCAGTCGGTGAAGAGCCGCCAGTCGGACGTGTAGGCCCTCTTCGTGTTCGCTGCCTTGGAGTTCGTCAGATGGACCTCCGCCTGTTGATGCAGCTGCTGGACGTCCGCCGACAAGGCCGTCGATGGTTGGATGGTGATCGGGTTGTGCTCCATAAATGATTCCTCCTCAATATTTTTTTCCTCTAATAGGGAATTGGAGTTTTTTCTTTTTAAATGGTGTCTTTTTGACTGTTCGCATTTTGTTCTATTTTACCATAGGCTTGCTTCTTGATTCTACCATTTCTAGCTATCGATAATATCGGTTATCGATAGCTAGAAATTTTTATTAATAATTAAATCTACTTTCCTAACACATGGAAAAAGCCAACATAATAGATGTAATTATTCCTATTCATATAACCTTCAATAAGATATATTTATTTGAAAATCCAAACTTTATAGACTTGGGAATCGTTTATTAGTTAAAGAAAGGAGTAAGGATATTTTGAACACTTATTACTTAAAAGAATTAATGTTTCAATATACAGAACCGCTAATACGATTAGCTTATGGTTATGTTAGGGATCTTCAAGCTGCTGAAGATATTGTGCAAGAAGTTTTTATAAAATTTTATCATCATCAATCGCATTATGAAGAACGTGGAGAGATAAAGGCTTATTTAACTAAAATGACTGTGAACAAGAGTAAAGATTACTTAAAAAGCTGGACCCATAAGAAGGTCCAACTAACAAATAAGTTCTTTTCCCCTAATGGTAAAAAGAGTTCAGATGAATTGATCAGGAAAGACGAAAAAGAAATAATAGGTGAGGCTATTTTAGAATTGCCATTAAAGCAGCGGGAAGTCTTAGTTCATTATTACTTCAATGAGATGACTATTACAGAAATAGCCCAGGTTTTATCTACATCTGAGAGTACAGTAAAAACTCGATTAAGTCGTGGGAGAGAATTATTAAGAAATCAACTGAAAGGAATTCAATGGGAGGTTCTATTAAATGAATAACAATTACATTCCGTCTGAAGTGAAGAATTTATCCGAAAGTAAACAACGGGTTATGAAAAACGTAATACGAGAACTTGAAGAACCAACGAGAACATCAAAACCAAAATGGCGATATTTAGCGATATCCATTGTAATAACCTTAAGTGCCATGTTATTTGTCATTAATGTTATCTCTTTTGATAAAGAACAGATTACAACTACATCGAAAACCGAACAACAGCCCCCTACAGAAACGCATTCTGATTTGATACCTACATTTTCTAATCAAGGCGGCATCCTATATCTTGATGAATTGACATTAGGTGACTCTCAAGAAAAAATAATTCAACAATTCGGTGAGAATTATACAATCCAACAAGAAGATGGCAGTGGTGCGGATTATGTCATGGATTTTGATGGTAGTGCCAGATTTTACTTCTACGAAGACAAATTAGTTAGTGTCCTACTTAAGAAAGTAGATAAAAATCACTTTGACCGTTTATTTAATGATTATGATGGATTTAAGTTTAGTGATCAATCTGATAATGACCGCTTCATTTATTCAGTGGAGACAAATCAAATATTAAAGGCAACCACTAATGTACCTTACCAAGATCTTTATTTATACTTTTTTTATGCGGGACCAGAAATCATGGAAAATGCAGAGGTTCAGAAGATGATACAAAATGCGAAATAGTCACATCTGAGAATTGGAGTGAAAATAGAAAAGCCCCCCTCAATGGGGAGGCTTTTTTAGTTAAGATATTTACTAAAGTCTTCATAAGGATTTGGATAGCCTATTTCGATCAATTCTTCCGGAGTCATCTTTGCTAACTCTTCAAAAGAATGGTAATTAGGGCTGTCAATACTTAAATCGTCACTATGAGTTAACTCAACCTTTTCATCAATTAGTGGTAGTGGTTCAAATTTCATTGGTTGATCATTTGTATACCAAATTCTTGGATTGTAAAAGTCAGTATTAGAAATATCTGAGCATGTTGAAGTGGGGCAACTTATAGTTTCAAAATGTAAATGTACCCCAGTTACATTTCCTGTTTTCCCCATTTTTCCAATTTGAGTCCCACCACTGACTGCTTGATTTAAGCTAACAGATATAGATTCTAAATGGGCATAACGACTTTGGACATTTGATAACTTCATTTGATTTGCTCCAGTGTGGTTAATAAAGACAACATTTCCATAAGAATTGTGATAACCCGCCGAAGCTACTACTCCATTATGCATTGCTTTAACTGGATCTCCTCCTACACCTGCTGTTAGAGGTCCAATATCCATACCATAGTGCATTGTTTTAACTCCGGTAATTGGGTGGATTCTTTCTCCGAATTCTGAAGTAACTCTCTTTGAAGATGTTGGCCAATAGATTGTTGCAGCTGAAGCGGTACTAACCATGGAAAATACCATTAATAGTACTAATAAACTTCCAAACAATTTTTTCATACTACAATACCCCCATTTGAATTTTTCTTTCCCCAAAATGCAAAGTGTTCACTGCCAAATCGCCAAATCTTTATATATATTTCACCGCTCACCTCCACAATTATTAGAATTTTCTTACTAAGTTTATTGTAGTAATCTATCAGTTCGAAAGATATAAGATTTAGTTGGGAAAATCCGCACCACTAAAGCTTTATATCACCCCTTCGAACTTAGGTCTTTTCCTATTTTTAAGAAATTAATATAGCATTATGTACTAGTAGTCTTTTAGTCGATATATTCGCTTCCTTGCTCATTACAAAAACGGTATTACTACTGTCTTTTCGATGGCTCTATCACTCATTGCTGTAACCTCCTTTCTATATGTTGATTGAATTAATGTAGCTTTAAAATAAAGTTTGATCATAAGCACCTCCCAATCCCAAATTTCACAATAAATAATAAGAACCCATTTTGACAAAAGGTTGATCAAAATGGGTTCTTATCCAACAGATTAATTTTGGTTTTTATAATAAAGATTGATTATTTCGGAGAGTGAATATTCAACTAACGCCCCAGTCGTATTATAAGGTCAGCCAGAGAAATCTGGTTGACTATTTTTTATTCAATTTATAGATTGATAGTAGCCCGGGTAGAACGGACGCCCCCGTGTGACTTGATCCCGACAACTAAACTGTTCGCCCTCTACTTGTTAACACATGATTAGGCTGGTTGGGACATGGTGATCCC
>NZ_JBXEOV010000035.1:0-2946 GCF_056856695.1 Psychrobacillus sp. Z16_25
TTAGGTTAAGTTAATAAGGGCGCACGGTGGATGCCTTGGCACTAGGAGCCGATGAAGGACGGCACTAACACCGATATGCTTCGGGGAGCTGTAAGTGAGCTTTGATCCGGAGATTTCCGAATGGGGGAACCCACTGCCCGTAATGGGGTAGTACATTTGCGTGAATACATAGCGCATCTGTGGCAGACCCAGGGAACTGAAACATCTAAGTACCTGGAGGAAGAGAAAGAAAAATCGATTCCCTGAGTAGCGGCGAGCGAAACGGGAAGAGCCCAAACCAAGAGGCTTGCCTCTTGGGGTTGTAGGACACTCTATACGGAGTTACAAAGGGTTGGATTAGACGAGGCGATCTGGAAAGGTCCGCAAGACAGGGTAAAAGCCCCGTAGTCAAAAGTCCAACCCCTCCAGAGTGGATCCTGAGTACGGCGGAACACGTGAAATTCCGTCGGAATCTGGGAGGACCATCTCCCAAGGCTAAATACTACCTAGTGACCGATAGTGAACCAGTACCGTGAGGGAAAGGTGAAAAGCACCCCGGAAGGGGAGTGAAATAGACCCTGAAACCGTGTGCCTACAAATAGTCAGAGCCCGTTAACGGGTGATGGCGTGCCTTTTGTAGAATGAACCGGCGAGTTACGATCCCATGCAAGGTTAAGTTGAGAAGACGGAGCCGCAGCGAAAGCGAGTCTGAATAGGGCGAATGAGTATGTGGTCGTAGACCCGAAACCAGGTGATCTACCCATGTCCAGGATGAAGGTAAGGTAACACTTACTGGAGGTCCGAACCCACGCACGTTGAAAAGTGCGGGGATGAGGTGTGGGTAGCGGAGAAATTCCAATCGAACCTGGAGATAGCTGGTTCTCTCCGAAATAGCTTTAGGGCTAGCCTCAAACGCGAGAATCTTGGAGGTAGAGCACTGTTTGGACTAGGGGCCCATCCCGGGTTACCGAATTCAGACAAACTCCGAATGCCAATGATTTATGTTTGGGAGTCAGACTGCGAGTGATAAGATCCGTAGTCAAGAGGGAAACAGCCCAGACCACCAGCTAAGGTCCCAAAGTATTTGTTAAGTGGAAAAGGATGTGGCGTTGCTTAGACAACCAGGATGTTGGCTTAGAAGCAGCCATCATTTAAAGAGTGCGTAATAGCTCACTGGTCGAGTGACGCTGCGCCGAAAATGTATCGGGGCTAAACAAATCACCGAAGCTGTGGATTGATACCGATGGTATCAGTGGTAGGAGAGCGTTCTAAGTGCGTCGAAGTCAGACCGGAAGGACTGGTGGAGCGCTTAGAAGTGAGAATGCCGGTATGAGTAGCGAAAGATGGGTGAGAATCCCATCCACCGTATGACTAAGGTTTCCTGAGGAAGGCTCGTCCGCTCAGGGTTAGTCGGGGCCTAAGTCGAGGCCGATAGGCGTAGACGATGGACAACAGGTTGATATTCCTGTACCACCACCCTGCCATTTGAGTGATGGGGGGACGCAGTAGGATAGGGTAAGCGTGCTGTTGGTTATGCACGTCCAAGCAGTGAGGTGTGGATGTAGGCAAATCCGCATCCTATAACATTGAGCTGTGACGGCGAAGGACCTTTGGTCCGAAGTTCCTGATTTCACACTGCCAAGAAAAGCCTCTAGCGAGGCAGGGGGTGCCCGTACCGCAAACCGACACAGGTAGTCGAGGAGAGAATCCTAAGGTGAGCGAGAGAACTCTCGTTAAGGAACTCGGCAAAATGACCCCGTAACTTCGGGAGAAGGGGTGCTCTGTTAGCGTGCAAGCGCGAGAGAGCCGCAGTGAATAGGCCCAGGCGACTGTTTAGCAAAAACACAGGTCTCTGCAAAACCGTAAGGTGAAGTATAGGGGCTGACGCCTGCCCGGTGCTGGAAGGTTAAGAGGAGTGCTTAGCGCAAGCGAAGGTGCGAATTGAAGCCCCAGTAAACGGCGGCCGTAACTATAACGGTCCTAAGGTAGCGAAATTCCTTGTCGGGTAAGTTCCGACCCGCACGAAAGGCGTAACGATCTGGGCACTGTCTCAACGAGAGACTCGGTGAAATTATAGTACCTGTGAAGATGCAGGTTACCCGCGACAGGACGGAAAGACCCCGTGGAGCTTTACTGTAGCTTGATATTGAATTTTGGTGCAACTTGTACAGGATAGGTAGGAGCCTTAGAGCCCGGAGCGCCAGCTTCGGAGGAGGCGTCGGTGGGATACTACCCTGGTTGTATTGAAATTCTAACCCATGCCCGTGACCCGGGCAGGAGACAGTGTCAGGCGGGCAGTTTGACTGGGGCGGTCGCCTCCCAAAGTGTAACGGAGGCGCCCAAAGGTTCCCTCAGAATGGTTGGAAATCATTCGAAGAGTGTAAAGGCAGAAGGGAGCTTGACTGCGAGACCTACAAGTCGAGCAGGGTCGAAAGACGGGCTTAGTGATCCGGTGGTTCCGCATGGAAGGGCCATCGCTCAACGGATAAAAGCTACCCCGGGGATAACAGGCTTATCTCCCCCAAGAGTCCACATCGACGGGGAGGTTTGGCACCTCGATGTCGGCTCATCGCATCCTGGGGCTGTAGTCGGTCCCAAGGGTTGGGCTGTTCGCCCATTAAAGCGGTACGCGAGCTGGGTTCAGAACGTCGTGAGACAGTTCGGTCCCTATCCGTCGTGGGCGTAGGAAATTTGAGAGGAGCTGTCCTTAGTACGAGAGGACCGGGATGGACACACCGCTGGTGTACCAGTTGTCTTGCCAAAGGCATCGCTGGGTAGCTATGTGTGGACGGGATAAGTGCTGAAAGCATCTAAGCACGAAGCCCCCCTCAAGATGAGATTTCCCTTTACGCAAGTAAGTAAGATCCCTCAAAGACGATGAGGTAGATAGGTTCGGGGTGGAAGCATGGCGACATGTGCAGCTGACGAATACTAATCGATCGAGGACTTAACCAATTTGTTTGTTTC
>NZ_JBXEOV010000036.1:0-1473 GCF_056856695.1 Psychrobacillus sp. Z16_25
GGTGCTGCACCCCAAAAGTTAGAGTAAAAACTAACTTTTGGGGTGTTTTTCTATGGCTAAATATAGTGAAGAATTTAAATTGAAAGTTGTACAAGATTATCTAAACGGGTCCTTAGGTTATGGGTTAATAGCGAAGAAATATAGCGTTGCTGCAGAATCTCAAGTTAGGCGTTGGGTACGTGCTTATAAAGAATTTGGTAAAAGTGGTCTATCCATTAAGAAAAAGAAGCAGTTTTATTCTGTTCAATTCAAATTAAATGTATTAAACTTTATGAAACAAACAGGTGCTTCTTATCAAGATACGGCGATTGAGTTTAAGATGAATAATCCTAGCTTAATCACAACTTGGAACGGTATTTTTCTAAAAGAAGGAATAGAGGGCCTGCAAGAAAAAGGGAAGGGGCCCCCATCTATGGCTAAAAAACCAAAAACAAGAGCGACTAAACAAGAAAAAGAAATGTCACGTGAAGAGCAGTTAGAACGTGAAAATGAACTGCTTCGCCTAGAGGTTGCGTATTTAAAAAAGTTAAAAGCTTTTCGAGAGAACCCGAATGCCTTCCTCGAAAAGCACAAGCAATCATCGCCCTTGAACTCAAAGAAGAAGGATTTCGATTAAAAGATATCTTTAAGCAGGTAGATATCCCAGAAGCTACGTATCACTACCACATTCACCAGATGAAGCGCTCAGATCCAGACCAAACATGGAAAGGGTTGATTTTAGAGACGTTTGAAAAGCATGAAGGTCGATATGGCTACCGTCGTATTCATGCGGAATTAAAGGCGCTAGGACACAAAATCAACCATAAAAAAGTACAGCGAATCATGCAGGAATTGAACTTAAAATGTGAGAAATTCGTGCGTAAATCACGCTATAAGTCATATAAAGGTACAGTAGGGAAAGTGGCGAAAAACCGCTTAAACCGCCGATTCAATACACCGTATCCCCTTCAAAAAGTTGTGACAGATGTAACAGAATTCAAATGTACAAATGATGAAAAACTGTATTTAAGTCCAGTTATGGATTTATATAACGGCGAGATTATTGGGTTTAATACGTCAAAACGCCCTTCGTTAGATTTTGTGATTGACTCACTGAACCAAGCACTCCCAGTGATTCAAGAACGCGCAGTTTATCGAACAACGATTCATTCGGATCAGGGCTGGCACTATCAACATAACAAATGGGTGAAAACATTAAAGCAAAACAAGATTTTCCAAAGCATGTCTCGCAAAGCGACGTGTGCAGACAATGCGGCCATGGAGAACTTCTTTGGCTTACTCAAACAAGAAATGTATTATGGAGAACAAATAATCTCTTACGAAGCATTAAAAAAGAAAATTGAGAAGTATATTGATTACTATAACAATGATCGAATTAAACAAAAACTGGCCGGCATGAGCCCGGTAAAATACCGAACTCATACCAGCCGATTAGCTGCATAAATTAAACTCTAACTTTAAGGGGTCACTACC